>NZ_JAAGPK010000042.1:0-52602 GCF_017104685.1 Burkholderia sp. Tr-20355
TCCGCCTCCGCCGGCACCGGCCGCCGCGGGCGGCGGGGCGAGCCAGCCGGCGTCGGACGGTGCGCCGTCCGCGGCGTCGGTACGCTGCGCGTCGCTCAGGTAGCCGATGAACGCCTCCTCGAGCGTGCCGGCGCCGCGCTGGCGGACCAGTTCGTCGGGCGCGGCGCTCGCCAGCACGCGGCCCGCGTGCATCAGCGAGATGCGGTCGCAACGGGCGGCCTCGTTCATGAAGTGCGTCGAAATGAAGATCGTGACCCGATCGTTGCGCGCGAGCGCGATCATCAAGCGCCAGAAGT
Source organism: Burkholderia sp. Tr-20355 (assembly GCF_017104685.1). Classification (NCBI taxonomy): domain Bacteria; kingdom Pseudomonadati; phylum Pseudomonadota; class Betaproteobacteria; order Burkholderiales; family Burkholderiaceae; genus Burkholderia; species Burkholderia sp. Tr-20355. The sequence goes on from NZ_JAAGPK010000042.1 coordinate 297, forward strand.
CGTCCCGCGCCACCGGATCCACGCCCGACGTTGGTTCGTCGAGGATCAGCAGGTCGGGCTTGTGGACCATCGCCACGGCAAGCGAGAGCCGCTGGCGTATGCCGAGCGGCAGGCGTTCGGGCAGCGCGTCGAGCACCTCGGCGAGCCCGAAGCGCCCGACCATTTCGGTGATCCGCGCGGGCAGGTCCGGTTCGGGCACGCCGAACAGGCGCGCATGCAGCACGAGGTTCTGCCGGACGGTCAGCTCGCCGTACAGCGAAAACCCCTGCGACATGTAGCCGACCCGCCTGCGCGTGTCGATGTCGTTCGCGGCGACCGGCCGGCCGAACAGCGTCGCCGTGCCTTCGGACGCGGCGAGCAAGCCCGTGAGCATCTTCATGGTCGTCGATTTGCCGCAGCCGTTGGAGCCGAGAAACCCGAAGATTTCGCCGCGCCGGATCTTCAGGCTCACGTGGTCCACCGCGACGAAATCGCCGAAGCGCATCGTCAGCGCGTCGGCCTCGATCGCGTAGTCGGCGGCCGCGCCGGGCTCGAACGGCGTCGGCCGGACCGGCTGGTGCCCGTGCCGCCGCGCTTCCGGCAGCAGCGCGACGAACGCGTCTTCCAGCGTGTCGCAGCCGGTGCGGGCGAGCAGTTCCGCAGGGCTGCCCGTCGCCAGCACGCGGCCGGCGTCCATCGCGATCAGCCGGTCGAACCGCCGTGCCTCGTCCATGTAGGCGGTTGCAACGAGCACGCTCATCGCAGGACGCGCGGCGCGGATTTGTTCGATCAGTTCCCAGAACTGGGCGCGCGACAGCGGGTCGACGCCGGTCGTCGGCTCGTCGAGGATCAGCAGGTCGGGATCGTGGATCAACGCGCAGCAGAGGCCGAGTTTCTGCTTCATGCCGCCGGACAGTTTGCCGGCAGGGCGGTCGAGAAACGCATGAAGGCCCGTGCTGTGCGTGAGTGCGTCGATGCGGCGGCGCCGCTCGGCCGCATCGTGGCCGAACAGTCTCGCGAAGAACTGCAGGTTTTCCTCGACCGACAGCGTCGCGTACAGGTTCCGGCCCAGGCCTTGCGGCATGTAGGCGATGCGCCGGCATACCCGCGCGCGATGGCGGCGCGACGACAGGTCGCCGTCGAGCGTCCAGACCCGGCCCTGCTGGATCGCCCGCGCGCCGGACACGAGCGCGAGCAGGCTCGACTTGCCGACACCGTCCGGCCCGATCAGCCCGATCATGCGGCCGGCCGGGATGTCGAGCGTCACGTCGTCCAGCGCGCACGTGGCGCCGTAGCGCAACGAGACACCCGACAGCCGGGCGACCATGCCCGATGGCGCGGACGCCGGCGGATCTTCCGCCGCGCCGGCCCCGGTGTCGACGGGCAACGTCGACTTCATTGCGGCACCTTGATCGCGAGGCGGGCCGGCCAGCCTGCGCCCGGATCGGTCTTCAGCCACGCGACGCCCGGCAGGCCGGTCTTGACGAGTTTCAGGTGGCGCTGCAGCAGGTCGCGGTCGATGCGTGCCTTGACCCGAAACATCAGCTTCTGCCGTTCGGTGGCCGTCTCGACCGTCTTCGGCGTGAATTGCGCGGTGCTCGACACGTACGACACGCGGGCCGGAATCACGTATTCCGGTGCCGCATCGAGCACGATCCGCACGTCGGCGCCGAGCGGCACCCTGCCGACGACCGTTTCGGGCAGGAAGAACGTCATGTAGACGTCGGACAGGTCGACGACATTGAGCACCTTGCCGCCCGCCGGCAGGACTTCACCGGATTCGGCGATGCGATACTGGACGCGCCCGTCGCGCGGCGACGTCAGCTCGCTGTCCGAGATGTCGGCCCGCACGCGTGCGACCGTCGCCTGCGCGGCCGTCACGGCCGAGCGCGCCGCGACGAGCTGCGCGCGGGTCGCGTCGATCCCGGCCTGGGCGGCGTCCACCTGGGCGCGCGCGGCATTCACGGTCGCTTTCAGGCTGCCCGCGCGGGCGCGATCGTCGTCGAGTTCCTGCAGCGACGACGCACCGTCCCGCGACAGCGTTTCGGAACGCGCGAGGCGTCGCATCGCGGCGTCCAACTCGCTTTCCCGCTGCACGACGAGCGCGGCGGCGGCGGCCTTGTCGCTGCGGCGCTGGGCCACCTGCGCGTCGATGCTCGCCGCGGTGTTCACGGCCTGCTGCTCCCGCGCCTGCGCCTCGTCGAGCTGGGCCTGCAGGACGACGACGTCCATGCGTGCCAGCGGTTGACCGGCCGTCACGAAGTCGCCTTCGTCGACGAGCATCGCGGTGACCCGTCCCGGCAGCTTGGTCGCGACGTCGATCTCGGTCGCCTCGATGCGGCCGTTGCCGCTGACGAGGCCCGCATCCGACTGTCCGTCGCGCCAGCGGGTCCACCCGTAATACGTGAGGCCGATCGCGAGCACGGCCGCACCGGCACCGATCAGAAGAGGGTGCTTGATGGTTTTCATTGTCGGGAACCCGAATCGGTGGAAAGGTGGTCCGGTGCGGCGGCGGTCTTGCCGGTATCGGTCGTTCCGCCGCCGAGCGCGCCGTACAGCGCGACGCGGCTTGACAGCAACGCGCGACGTGTCATGACCCATTGCTGCTCCGCGTTCATCAGGTCCCGTTGTGCATCGAGGACTTCGAGAAAGCGGGTGGCGCCGCTGTCGTAGCGCAGCTTCGCGAGGCGCGCCCGCTCCATCTGGGAGACGAGCGTGGCATGCTCGATCGCGACCTGATCGGCGAGCCAGTAGCGCGCGGCGAGGGCATCGGACACGTCGCGAAATGCGCGCTGCACGGTCTGCTCGTACTGCGCGAGGGCCTCGTCGCGCTGCGCGCGCGCGAGGGCGAGATTCGACCGGTTGCGGCCGCCGTCGACGAGCGGCAGCGTGACGTTCGGAATCACCGACCACACGCCCGCTCCGGACGACAGCAGGTCGTGCAGCGCGCTGCTTCCCGAACCGATCGCGCTCGTCAACGCGATGCGCGGGAAGAACGCCGCGCGGGCCGCGCCAATATTCGCGCGCGTCGCCTGCAGTTCGTGCTCCGCGGCCATCACGTCCGGACGCCGGGTCAGCAGCGAGGCGGGCAGGCCCGGGGCGAGCGACGGCATCACGGCGCCGTCGTCGAGCGTGAGCGGCGTGTCCGCCCGCTCCGGCGTCGCGCCGACCAGCAATGCCAGCGCATCGGCAGCCGATGCACGCGCCTGCGCCAGCTGCGTGCCGAGCGACTCGGCCTGCTGCAGCAGGATCTCCGATTGCGTGAGGTCCAGGCGCGAGATCGCACCGGCCGCATGACGCAGCCGGAAAATCCGCAGCGACTCGCGTCGTGTATCGATCGTCGCGCGCGTCAGCGCGATCCGTTCATCGATCTCGCACAGGGTCAGGTAGGCGTTCGCGACCCCGGTGATCACGCTCAACGCCATCGCCTGCCGGGCCGCGTCGCTCGCGAGATAGCGCTGCAGCGCCGACGCCTTCAGGTTGCGCACGCGGCCCCAGAAATCGATCTCCCATTGCGTCTCGGCCAGCTGGACTTCATAGACCTGGCCGACGATCGGCGCGGGCGTCAGGAAGCCGCCGGGCGTGCGAAACCGCGCATAGGCCGCGCCGGCGCCGATCGTCGGCCACTGATCCGCGCCGCGGATGCCGTAGACGGCGCGCGCCTGTTCGACGCGGGCCACGGCGGCACGCAGATCGCGGTTGTTGGCGAGCGCCTGCTCGATCAACGCGCGCAGGCGTGCATCGACGAAGTAGTCTTGCCAGGCAGGCGGCGCTTGTGCAATGGCGGGGCCGCGAGCCGACGGATCGGGGAACGCGGCGGGGATCGGGGCGGCCGGACGTTCGTCGGGTGGCGCGAACGACAGGCATCCGGACAGCAGGGCCGCACCGGCGGCCAGCGCAACGAGACGCATGCGCCGCGCGAAGGCAGGCTGAAACAGCGGCGGAAGCGCGACGGCGCGCATGGGATCTCCCATCGGATACGCGAACACTGGATGACGCCGCCTTCATGGCGACGCCGCTTCGGGTTCACTTATATCCGACGATTGCCGCGCGCCCCCTTGATCTGCATCACTGCCGCTGTAATGCGTTTCGAGTGAACCCTCGCTTGACAGGCAAGCGCCAGATCGTCCGGCCGATGCGCCATTTACAGGCGGTCGCCGGGCGCGAGATTCAGCAGCACGACGAACGACAGGATGCTCAGGATCAACGTGACGATCGAATACCTGAACACCCGTTCGTCGAACAGCATGCCGTGCACGATGCCGGCCAGCGATGCCAGCGCGATGAACACGCTCAGCGTCGCGAGTGCGATGCGGTACTGCTTTCGGTTCATGACGGTCTCCCGGGAAGCGGTTCTACCCTCTCGACGCGACCTGCCGGCGTTGTCGCGGCGTTCGCGGCGTCTCCGGTCATGATCGAGTCGCGCCGCGGCGCACCGTTGATCTGCATCAACAGACGAATTCAGCGGTGACGCATGCGCGCGCCGTGCCGGCAAGCCCGCGGTTGATTGATCCTCGTCAAGCCGCCGGCGCCGCCATGCGCGATGCTGAATCGGGTACGGCACGCTTCCGGTCGCACGCTTCGCGATCGGCACGCGCCCGGACGGGAGACCGACATGAAGTCCGATGCAGCACTCAAGCAGGATGTCGAGCAGGCGCTGTTCTGGAATCCGGCGATCGATGCGCGCCGGATCGACGTCGACGTACGCGACCGGATCGTGACGCTGCGCGGCACGGTCGACAGCTGGGCCCAGAAACTCGAGGCGCAGAAAACCGCGCTGCATGTCGCGGATGCGCGCGCGCTGGTGCTCGAGCTGAACGTCGAGCCGCCGGAGGATGCCTGTGCCGACCACGAACTGGCGATCGCGATCACGTTCGCGCTCGGCTGGCAGGAGGCATTGCGCGATCACGCGATTCGCGTCGAGGTCGATCACGGCTGCGTGACGCTCGACGGCGAGGTCGATCATGCATACCAGAGCCGCGCAGCGGAAAAGATGGTGAGCCGGATGAAAGGCGTCGTCGGTGTCGCGAACCGCATTCGGGTGCGCGCCGACCATACGGTGCCCGACGTGGGCACCCGGATCGCCGAAGCACTGGCCCGTCGCGCGCAGCGCGAATCCGCCGGGATCTCGATCGATGCGGACGACGGCATCGTCACGCTGACGGGCACGGTCGCGTCGCTGGCGGAACGACGCGCCGCGTGCGGCGCGGCGGCGTCGGTCAGGGGCGTGCGCGAGGTCGTCGACCGGTTGACCGTCGCGTGAGCGTCGCGCCCGTACGGTCCATTACCACGGAGAAGCAGCCATGAATCGCTCGCATTCCGGCCCCGGCCGCCACTATCTGCGCCGCGACAAGCGCATGCAACCGCACACGAAGGACAGTTACCGCGAGCCGAAACGGCCGCCGGGCGACCGGATCTGCGACGGATGCGGGGCCGTCTGCGATGCCGGCCGCTGGACCTGGTACGCGACGCCGCTCGACCGGCGTCAGCTCGAATGCCCGGCCTGCAAGCGCATGCGGGAAAACGCGCCGGCGGGCGAACTGGTGCTGCGCGGCGAATACATGCGCAAGCATCGCTCGGCGATCCTCGAACTGCTCGAGCGGCAAGCCGGTCTGGAAATGAGCGAGCACGCGCTCGAACGCATCATGGAGATCGAGCAATCCGGCGACACGCTCGTGATTCGAACCACCGGCGTGCACGTGGTGAGGCGCATGGGCGAGGCGCTGCTGCATGCGCATCACGGCGCGCTGGCATTCAACTATCGCGACAGCGAGGACCTGCTGCGCGCGAGCTGGACGCGTGACGCGGCTTGAGCGGTCGCGAGTCCGGCGCACAGGCGCGACGTCATGAAGAAGCCATTCGACTACTCCGCGTTGCTGATCCCGATCGCGTTCGCCATCCTGATCGCCTATCAGTTGCTGATGGCCCAGCCGGCGACGACATCGATTTCGTACAGCGATTTTCATCGGCTGGTCGACGCGCGGCTCGTCGACGAGCTCGAAATCGGTCAGTCGTCGATCTCGGGTGCGCTGCGCATGCCTGAAGCCGGCGCGCTGCTGCCGGCTTCCGACGCGGTTGCCGTCAAGCAAGCCGGGCCGCCGTGGCGCTTCACGACGAACCGCGTCGGCGACGATCATCTGGTCGCCGCGCTGACCGCCGCCGGCATCCGCTATCGCGGGATGCCGGATTCGGGCTGGATCGCGACGCTCGCGACGTGGATGTTTCCGATGATCATGTTCTTGCTGGTGTGGAACTTCATGATGCGGCGGCCGGGCGGGATGAGGGACCTGAGCGGCATGGGCAAAAGCCAGGCCCGCGTGTACGTGCAGCAGGAAACCGGCATCACGTTCGACGACATCGCGGGTATCGACGAGGCGAAGGCCGAGTTGCAGCAGATCGTCGCGTTCCTGCGCAGCCCCGAACGTTATCAGCGGCTCGGCGGCAAGATTCCGAAGGGCGTGCTGATCGTCGGCGCGCCGGGCACCGGCAAGACGCTGCTGGCACGTGCCGTTGCCGGCGAGGCGGGCGTGCCGTTCTTCACGATCAGCGGGTCGGCATTCGTCGAGATGTTCGTCGGCGTGGGCGCGGCCCGCGTGCGCGACCTGTTCGGGCAGGCGCAGCAGAAGGCACCGTGCATCGTGTTCATCGACGAACTGGACGCGCTCGGCAAGGCGCGCGGCGTCGGACTGATGTCGGGCAACGACGAGCGCGAACAGACGCTCAACCAGCTGCTCGTCGAGATGGACGGCTTTCAGGCGAATTCGGGCGTCATCATCATGGCCGCGACCAACCGGCCGGAGATCCTGGATCCTGCGCTGCTGCGCCCCGGACGGTTCGACCGCCACATCGCGATCGACCGGCCGGACCTGACCGGACGCAAGCAGATCCTGGCCGTGCATACGAAGCGCGTGAAACTCGCGCCGGAAGTCGATCTGGCCGAGCTGGCGTCGCGCACGCCGGGCTTCGTCGGCGCCGATCTCGCGAACGTCGTCAACGAAGCCGCGCTGCATGCGGCCGAACTCGGCAAGCCAGCGATCGGCATGGCCGACTTCGACGAGGCGATCGATCGCGCGATGACGGGCATGGAACGCAAGAGCCGCGTGATGAACGAACAGGAGAAGCGGACCATCGCCTACCACGAGGCAGGGCACGCGCTCGTCGCGCAAAGCCGTGCGCACTGCGATCCGGTGAAGAAGGTGTCGATCATCCCGCGCGGCATCGCGGCGCTCGGCTATACGCAGCAAGTGCCGACCGAGGATCGCTACGTGCTGCGCCGGAGCGAACTGCTCGACCGGCTCGACGTGTTGCTGGGCGGCCGGGTGGCCGAGGAAATCGCGTTCAGCGACGTCTCGACCGGCGCGCAGAACGATCTCGAACGCGCGACCGCGCTGGCGCGGCACATGGTCATGCAGTACGGGATGAGCGACGCGATCGGCCTGATGACGCTCGACGACGCGGCATCGCCGGGCGGGGCGCCCGGCGTGTGGACGCCGGGCGACGGTCGCTGCAGCGAGCACACGGCGCAACTGATCGACGGGGAAGTGCGCGCGCTGCTCGAGGACGCGCATGCGCGGGTTGCGGCGACGCTCGGCGCGCGTCGCGATGCGCTCGAACGGATCGCGCAGAGCCTGTTGCAGCACGAATCGATCGATCACGACAGGCTGGTGGCCCTCATGGGGCCGCCGGACGATGGCGACGGGGAGCACCGTCCGGCGCAAGCCGATACGGAAGCCGTCAACGGCGTCTCCGCCTGAGCGATCGAGCGCCGGAACGACGCCGGACGCCTGCCGTCGGCCATGGTGCCGGTCAACAGCTGATGCAGACGGCGTTGTCGCACGGTCGTGCCGTGTCATCCGCGACGACCGACGCAAGCTGAGGATCGGGGCGGAAGACGGTGATGCCCTTGAGCCGGTCGCGCCAGGCCTGGAAGAACAGCGCATCGACCTGGGCGAGCGAACACTGGCCGGGCATCGTGACGGTCTTCGAGATACCTGCGTCGACGCACGGCTGCAATGCGGCGAGCATCGCGACGTGATCGGCCGGTGCGATATCCGCCGCCGTGACGAAGTAGTCCGGTAGCGCGACGTGCTCGCCGTGCCGCTCGCGAAACAGCCGGTAAGCGTGATTCTCCACGCGAAACGGACGGATTCGCCCGTCCGCCGTGCGCACCATGCGGCGCTGCGTCCAGCCGACGGCCGGCTCGATCCCGTTAGAACAGTTGTCGCAGAAGGCGAGGCTCACGCTGCCGGCCGGCGCAAACGACAGCAGATGGCTGTTGCGCAGCCCGTGCCGCGCGATCGCGTGATGGACCTTCAGCGGCAGGCGCATGCGGTAGGCGGGGCCGCTCAGATAGGCGGCCGGATCGTAGGCGGGAAATGCGCCGCGCTCGGCGGCAAGCGCAGCGGACGCGGCAAACGCATGCTCGCGCATCGTCCGCGCGATGCCGGCTGCCACCGTACGCGCGTCGATGCTGTCGTAGCGCAACCGCAGCATCGTCAGCGCGTCGCCCAGCCCGGTGACGCCCACGCCGACGCGCCGCATCCGGCGCGCCTCCCGTTCATGCGCCGCGAGCGGCCACGCGGTCAGGTCGAGCACGTTGTCGAGCAGGCGCACCTGGATGCGCACCGCGTCGGCGAGCGCAGCGGCATCGAAGCGCGGTTTGCCGTCGACACCGAACGGGTGAGAGACGAACCGCGACAGGTCGATCGGTCCGAGCACGCAACTGCCGTAGGACGGCAGCGGCTGCTCGCCGCACGGATTCGTCGCGTCGATCCGCTCGTGCGCGCGCATCGGATTCGCCTCGCGGATCGTGTCCAGAAACAGCAACCCGGGTTCGGCGCTGTCGCGTGCGGCATGGACGATCTCGTGCCAGAGCGCGCGGGCCGGCACCGTTGCATGAAGATAGCGCCCATCCAGCCGCCGGATCGATGCACCGGATGCGGCGCGGGGCGGCGCGTGATGAACGAGCGCCCAGGGCAGATCGTGCGCGACCGCTTCCATGAACGCGTCCGTGATGCCGACCGACAGGTTGAACGTCGGCCAGCGCATGCGTGCGCGCTTGGCGGCGACGAACGCGAGGAGATCCGGATGATCGCAGCGCAGCACGCCCATTTGCGCGCCGCGGCGCGGGCCGGTGAACGGCAGGGCGCCGCACATGGCATCGAAGCGGTCGATGGCCGCGCATGCCCCTCGTTCGGCTGACAGGCGCCGTTCGTACGCAGCGGCGGGCGGCACCGGCGAGAAGTCGTAGCCGATTCCGCCCCCCATCAACAGCGTGAGCCGCGCGTCGTCGAGCGCCTGCTCGAGCGCGGCGTCGACGGTCTGCACCGGCTGGTCGGGCGACACGGCAAGCGGATGGACGAAGCAGTTGATCATCGTCCCGCCCGTCCGTGCGCCGGCGTTCGCCAGGATGCGGCCGGCGCCGATCGCGCCGTGCTGCAGATTCCGGAAGAACGCCTGCTCCATCTGCGCACGCAATCCGGTCGGCTCGGCGAGCGACAGCGCATGCGCGACCCGACGGAAGACAGCCGCGCGAGACGTTTCGCCGGGCTGCGCATAACGTTCGGCGAACACGGTGGTGCAAAGCGGCTGCTCATCCATGGCGGGGCTCGGCGACAACGAATGATTCAATGTAGGCGCCTGCCCGGCCGTGCCGTTGATCGAGCGCAACCGGGTGCTTTCGCGGCACCGCTTGATGGCGGTCAACGCCGTCGCCGGCGTCGGACGTAACGTGGAGCCACGCCGACATCCTGAGCGCCTGCCATCGACTACGAGCAACCTGCCATGACCGATATCGTAACCGTCACGCTGAATCCGGCCGTCGATGTCTCGACGTCGGTCGAGCACATCGTCGATACCCACAAGCTGCGCTGCGCACGGCCGCGGCGCGACCCCGGCGGCGGCGGGATCAACGTCGCCCGGACCGTTCACCGGCTCGGCGGCGACTGCGTCGCGTTGTACCTGGCCGGTGGGCCGACCGGCGACGTCTTGACGCTGCTGCTCGAAGCGGAGCGCCTGCCGGCGGTGCGCATCCGGATCGCGGGCGAGACGCGCGAGAACGTGTGCGTGACCGAGACCGCGACCGGACGCGAATACCGCTTCCTGATGCCCGGGCCGCCGGTCACGGAGGCTGAGTGGCGGGACTGCGCGGCCCGCATCGACGCCATGCAGCCCGCGCCGCGTTACCTCGTGCTGAGCGGCAGCCTGCCGCCCGGCGCGCCCGACGACCTGTATGCGACGCTCGCGCGAACGGCCCGGGCACGGGGAAGCAGGGTGGTCGTCGATGCGGCGGGCCGCGCGCTGCAAGCGGCCCTCGAGGCCGGCGTTCATCTCGTGAAACCCAGTCTCGGCGAACTGAGCGCGCTGGCCGGCGAACCGCTCGACGACACGTCGGCCTGCCGCAAGGCGAGCGAACTCGTGGCGCGAGGCCAGGCCGACATCGTCGCGTTGACGCTCGGTGCGCGCGGCGCCTGGGTCGTCACGCGCGACCGCACGCTGCGCCTGCCCGCCAGGCCGACGGCGGTATGCAGCACGGTCGGCGCCGGCGACAGTTTCGTCGGCGGCATGGTCTGGGCGCTGGCGCGCGGCGTGCCGTTCGACGACGCGTGCCGCTACGCGCTGGCGGCATCGTCCGCGTCGGTCGAGCATCCGGGGACGGCGCTGTGCACCCGCGACGACATCGAGCGGATTCATGCCGAACTGGTTGCGCAGGCAAGCTGACGGTTCGCCGGCTGGACGCAAGCACGATCGCGTCGATGCGCGATCGATCATTGATCTGGCTCAGCGGTATTCGCGCCGCGATCGCGAAAAATGGGGCAGCCATTCCACGAGGTCCGCCATGGCCGTTCGCTCGATCGCCTGCCTGCTCCTGCTGTCGTGCGTGTCGGCGGTGTCGTCCGCCGACGTCGCAACCGTCGACTCGCCACCGCCGCGCGTGCTGATCCTCGTCTATCACCGGTTCGCCGCCACGCGCCTGGATTCGATGACGGTGCGTACCGAAACCTTTCGCCATCAGCTGCAGGCAATCGACGCGAACGGCTACCGCATCGTGCCGCTTGCCGACGTCGTGCGCTGGCACGGCGGCCAGGCCGATGCCGTGCCGGCGCGTGCGGTCGCGATCACGGTCGACGACGGTCATCGCTCCGTCTACGACGTGCTGCGTCCGTTGCTGGCCGCCCGTCCGATGCCGGTCACGCTGTTCATCTATCCGTCCGCCATCTCCAACGCCAGCTACGCGATGACATGGGACCAGCTGCGCACGCTCGGGCAGGCCGGCGGGTTCGACATCGAGTCCCATACGTACTGGCATCCGAATTTCCACACCGAGCGCGCCCGGCTCACGCCGGACGACTACCGGCGCTTCGTGTCGTTCCAGTTGAGCCGTTCACGAGATCGACTCGAGTCGGAAACCGGTAAGCCGGTGAGGCTGCTGGCTTGGCCGTTCGGCGTCCATGATGCGCAGACCGACCAGTTGGCCGCCCGTGAAGGCTACGTCGCGGCGTTCACGCTCGACGCGCGCCCCGTGCGCGTCACCGACCCGGCAATGGCGTTGCCGCGCTATCTGATGACGGACGACTGCGACACACGGTGCATGAACGGATTGTTGAGAACCGCCGGGGGAAACCGTGATTGAACGCTTGATCGTCTGCCTGCTCGTATCGCTCGCCGGCTTCGCCGCCCGGGCGGCACCCGTCACGATCACCGTCGTCGATGCCGCGAACGGGCAGCCGCTCGCGGGCGCGATCGGCCATGCGGCGGGCGCGAACCGGACCGCCGATCGCGGCGGCGTGTTGTCACTGGAGATCGACGCGGCGGGGACACGCGTGAGCGTGCGGGCGCCCGGCTACGCGCGAACCGAAGTGACGCTCGCGCCCGCCGAGGGCGCGCAGATGATCCGGATGACGCCGGTGCGTCCGAAAGCCGTGTATCTGTCCGCCTACGGCGTGGCGGACCACACGCTGCGCGACGCGGCGCTGTCCCTGCAGGACAAGACGGCGATCAACGCGCTCGTCGTCGACGTGAAGGGCGACAGCGGCGTGACGCCCTATCGCAGCCAGGCGCGCGACATCTCCGGTGCCGCGAGCAATACCGAAGGTGCCATCGTTCGTCCGCCCGATCTGCCGGACCTGTTGCGGACGTTCCACGCGCGCGGTCTTTACGTGATCGGCCGCATCGTCGTGTTCAAGGACGACCCGCTGGCGCGCGCGCATCCCGAATGGGCCGTGCGCGACGCGGCGGGCGGGATCTGGCAGGACCGCGAGCATCAGCGCTGGATCGACCCGACGTCGCGGGCGGCCTGGCAACACAATTACGATATCGCCGAGGAGGCTGCCCGCATGGGTTTCGACGAAATCCAGTTCGACTACCTGCGTTTCCCCGACGCCAACGGTCTCCGGTTCGCCGAGCCCAATACCGAGGCCAACCGGGTCGCGGCGATCACCGGATTCCTGACCGGCGCGCGCGAACGGCTGCGGCCGTACAACCTCTACGTGTCGGCCGACATCTTCGGGTACGTCTGCTGGAACGCCGACGACACCGCGATCGGGCAGCGGCTCGACGCGCTCGGGCCGGTCGTCGACTATGTGTCGCCGATGCTGTATCCGTCCGGCTTTACGTGGGGCCTGCCCGGCTGCCGGAAGCCGACCGAGCATCCCGGCGAGATCGTTGCGCGGTCGCTGGCCGAGGCGAAGCGCCGGACCGGCCTGGGCGGTGTCCGGTTTCGGCCGTGGCTCCAGGCGTTTCGCGACTATGCGTTCGATCGCCGGCCGTTCGATGCCGACGAGATCCGCGCACAGGTCGACGCGGCCGACGCGGCGGGCACGGACGGCTGGATGCTGTGGAACCCGCGCAATCGCTACGATCCTGCCGCGTTGCCGCGCTGAGCGGCACGGGCATGGCGGCGCGAACGTGCGAGAGACGAATCGATCATGCCGTGGAATGACGAACGTTATCCGCCTTCGATGCGGTATCTGCCGCCGTCGGTTCGCCGCAAGGCGATCGAGATGGCCAATGCGCTGCTGCGACAGGGGCGGACCGAGGGCAGCGCGATCCGCATCGCGATCGCGCAGGCGAAGCGTTGGGAGGATACGCGCGCCAACTTGCGCGGGCGCTCGCGCGGGTCGACGTGACGCGCGGCTGCACGACCGCCATGCCGTCAAAACTGGGCCGTACACCGCACCGGACATTCGCGCGCGGTCATCGCCGGATGCCACCGCGCGGCCAGCATGCACGCGGCGAGCATGACGGCGACCGCGATGCCGTGCACCGGGTTGCGCAGGCACGACGCGACCTGCTCGCTTCGCCCCACACCGAACAGGCACCACAGGCAGAAGTGCTCGCAGTTGTTCGTGAGCAGCCGGTAGCGGCATTCGCCGAGGCGCGATGCCGCGCGGCGCGCTACCTCCGCTCCGTCGTACAGCGTGCGCGCGTGGCGGATGACCGCGAGCCCGAAACCGGCCCGGAAGCCGTCCAGCGTGATGACCTCGACCGGGCCGCCGCTCGCACGGCGCGACCATCCCGCGTAATGAATCACGTTGCCGTCGCCGATGTAGATCCCGTGATGCACGTAACCGGGGCGGCGGGTCGCGAGGTGCGCACCGACCGGTGGTTCGCCATCCGGCATGGCGTCGTCGGCGTGTGCTGCGGTCGGATCCATCATCGCCAGCTCCTCGGTCCTGCGGCGGCGGGGTGGAAGAACCAGGCGCCGGCCGCGAAAGCATTGCGTCCTGTCACGTTTCCAGTATTGGCAGCAACGCTTCGCGGAACAATCAGCGTGGCCTGAGCTTGCTGTCCGACGTCGGGCCGCCGTGTCGGAAATTTCCGACGAGCCCTGCAATATCGGCTGACAGCCGTCACGGACGATTGCGCCGTCCGCATGCTGCTCCCCCGTGTTTTCGGGCCGGCGCGCCTTCGGGCGGGTCGGGCGCGACGGCCGTCTCGCGCGGCCCGTCCCGCGCACCCGGTCTCGACAGGCATGCCCTTGACTTGAGTCAACGGGAAATCGACGTTCCGCGCGACGCTGACAGCGTCGTCGGCTCGCCCGAGCGACGTCACCGCACGCGCCCCGTTCCGCGACCGGACGGGCGGCATGGCAGCCCTGCGTGCTCGATCAGGAGAGTGAAGATGTGGACCGGAACCGTGAAGTGGCTGCTGCTGGCAGCCTGCCTGCTGAATCTCGTGGCGAACGCGCTGGCTGAAACGTCGCCCGAGCCGATCGTGCGCAACGGCGTCGCTTATGTCACCGGCGGCATCGGTCAGGACGAGGTCGCCGCGTTTCGCGACGTCGCACCGCGATACAACCTGCGGATCACGTTCGCCTCGAAGCGGGGCCATTATCTTTCCGATGTCGACGTCACGCTGTCGTCCGGCAAGTCGACGATGCTCGACGCGCATACGAGCGGGCCGTTCCTGTTCGCCCGCGTGCCGCCGGGGCGATATACGGTGTCCGCGCACGACCGGGGCGTTCAGGAGGTGCGGCACGTCGTCGTACCGGCGCGCGGCGCCGTCGACGTGCGCTTCTACTGGCACGACCCCGAACGGCAAGGGGCGATGCGTCTGTGTAGCGGGTGTGCCGGATCGCAGCAGCAACCGGCGCGCTAGCCGTACGTTCGATCGCGACCGGCGAAGCGGCAATGCGCGGCGTGCGCGCCATCGGCGTCGCGGATTTCGGTGCCGAACGCGGTAGCGCCGATTTCGTCGGCACGAAGAAATGGATGCGGTGAAACCAGCTCGATCGCTACGGTCCCGCTGCGCCGCCGCGCTGACCGGCGCGCTGCTGTTCGCGCTTGCCCCGGCCGATGTACGGGCGGAATCCGGCACGGCCGCGACGATCGACGAGGCGATCGCCGACGGCCGTCTTGCCGGTGCGGTCGTCGTGACGGGCGCCGCCGCGCATCGCCCGGTGCTTGTGCTCGACCGCTCGGACCCGCTGGGCGGCGATACGTTCGGCGGCCCCGTGGCCGATGCCGGGCCGGCCACGTTCACCGGGTACTTCCCGTTGCCGCTTCAGCCCGGCATGACGCTCGGCGAACTGGCGCGGCTGTTCAACGACCGCCTGCATATCGGCGCGGCACTGACCGTGGTGCCGATGGCGAACTACGCCCGTGCGATGCGCTTCGACGACACCGGGCTCGGCCGGGTGCCGCCATCGCCGAACCTGCGCGATGACGCCGCGCTGTCGCTCTACCCGGAGACAGGGCTCGTCGAAGGGGCGGCGGTCAGCGTCGGGCGTGGCACCGCGACACCGTTCGGCGTGGTCGGCGCGCCGTGGATCGATGGGCGCGTCCTCACCGACGATCTTCGCGCGATGCGGCTGGACGCGACGTTCTCGCCAGTACGCTTCGTGCCGACGGAGGGGCCGCATCGCGGCAGGATATGCGAAGGCGTGCGCATCGAACGGCCGCAGGGCCCGGCACGGCCGGGCGTGATCGGGCTGGCACTCGCGCTGGCGCTGCACCGGCGTTACCCGGCGCAGTTCCGGATCGACGCGATCCGCGCATCGATCGGCTCGCGCGAGGTGGCGGACATGCTGGAGACGGGGCGGTCGCTCGACGAGATGGAACGCGTGGTCGAGGCGCAAAACGCCGCTTTCGCGCGCGAGCGGGCGTCGTTCCTGCTGTATTGAGGCAGGAACGCCTGCCGCGGCATGGGCAGGCAAGTCTGCCTGCGATGTCAACCGGAGCTGCGCGGGCGATGGCCGCGCCGAAACGTCAACCGGCGTTCGTTGAAAAGCGCGCGCCAGTCGAGCTTCATCAACACGAACACGAGACCCAGCAACACCAGTTGCGTGACGACGAAGTATCCGCCGAGATAAGTGCCTTCAAGTTCGGATTCCGCGTCGAGCCGGGTCGACGCGAAGCGGCCGAGATGCGCCCAGATCGCATAGGTCGTCGCGCGGCCGACGAAGAAGGCCGCCGCGATGATCCTGAGCGGCAACCCGGACAGTCCGTACGCAATGAACAGATAGTTCGACGGAAGCGGGCTCAACGCATAGAAGAAGAACGCGCCGGTGGTGAGCGTTCGGTGCCTTCTCAGCCAGCGTGCGGCGACGTCGATATTCTCGCGATCCGATTCCCGCATCCAGCGGGAGCGGACGAGCGATCGTGCGAAGGTCGCCAGAATCACGCGGCCGGTCGTTGCCGCGCCGGCCGCCACGATGGCAAAGATCAACGGATTGCCGTCCGGCAGGTTGAACCCGACCCACGACATCGCCATCCAGGTAGGCGGGGCGAACGCAGGCATGAGATTCAGCAGAAGAATCAGCAGAAAAAGTATAGCCAGCGTCAGCACGATTTCGATTCCAGGCCATCCGGTGTCACGGTTCAATTTTGCTGACGAAAGGGGCCGGCGGCTTGACTCACGTCAAGCAACGCGCCGTGCCGGCATGTCGCGGGACGCGCATCGTGCTGACCCATGTCAACGGTCGAACCGCGGCGCTCCCTAGACTGATGTCACGCCGTCTGCAACCGGAACAGGATGCAGTGAACGCCTCCATGCACGGCGATCGGAACAATCGTCATGTCGCGCATTCCCTGGTCGATCGATCTTGCGTTGCTGATTCTGGCGGCCGTCACGCTCGCTGCAGGAGGCGCGTGCATCGCGTTCGGCCTGCCTTCGTTCGCGCGCGTCGTCTGGCTGCTGGGTGCGCTGCCGGTCTTGTTCGCGTTGACGGTATCCGTCGCCAGGGCCGTGGCGAGGCGGCAAGCCGGCATCGATGTGCTCGCGTGGCTCGCGATCGGTCTGGCGATCGCGCTCGACGAGACCCTGACTGCCGCGGTCATTGCCTTGATGCTGGCAAGCGGCCGGACGCTGGAGCGGTATGCGCAAGACCGCGCGCAACGCGAGATGACCGCGCTGCTCGCCCGCGCGCCTCGGCAGGCAACCAGGTTCGAGAACGGCGAATGGCGTTCCGTTGCCGTCGAGACCCTCGTTCCCGGTGACAGGTTGCTCGTACGAAGCGGCGAATGCGTGCCAGTCGACGGCACGTTGACGGATGACGCGGAACTCGACGAATCCATGCTGACGGGCGAGTCGTCCATCCAGCGGCGGCGCTCGGGGGAAAACGCATGCAGCGGCGCGGTCAACGCCGGTGCGCCGTTCGACATGGTTGCCCGCACGACGGCGGGCGACAGCACGTTTGCCGGTATCGTCCGCATGGTCGCCCGCGCGCAGCGCGAGCGCAGTCCGTCCGTGCGCCTCGCGGATCGATATGCCGCCTTCTTCGTGCTCGCGTCGCTGCTCGTCGCCGGCATCGCCTGGGTGCTGACCGGGGACGTCGCCCGTGCGCTCGCCGTGCTCGTCGTGGCCACGCCTTGTCCGTTGATCCTCGCCGTCCCGGTCGCCATCGTGTCGGGCATGTCGCGTTGTTCGAAGCGCGGCATCCTGGTCAAGGGCGGGGGCGCGCTGGAACGCCTTGCGCAAGCGACGATCCTGTTCTTCGACAAGACCGGGACGCTGACGGGAGGGCGGGCCCGCATCGTGGCGATCGAATGCGAGACGGGCGTCGGCGCGGCCGAGGTGCTGCGTTTCGCGGCGTCGTTGGGCCAGGCTTCGGGGCACGTGATTTCGGATGCGCTGACGGTTGCCGCACGGGAACGCCGGATCGATCTGTCGCCGCCGTCGGTCGTCGTGGAAACGGCGGGCGAGGGCGTGACGGGCCGGGTCGGCAACCGGACCGTCGCGATCGGCAAGTTCGGGTACGTGTCCGCCTGTTCGACGATCGCGCCGTGGAGCGACGCGCTCCTCAAGCGGGTCGGCAACGAGGGCGGGGCTGCCGTGTTCGTCGGCGTCGACGGCATCATGATCGGCGCGATCCAGATGGCCGACCAGGTGCGGCTGGAAACGCCGCGGGCGTTGCGGCTGTTGAAACGAGAAGGCGTCGAGCGCCTCGTCATGCTCACCGGCGACCGGCGGGACATCGCCCAGGCCGTCGGCGAGTTGCTGGGTGTCACCGACGTGCGTGCCGAGCAGACGCCGACGGACAAGCTCGTCGCGATCCAGGCCGCGCGCAAGGAGGGCGTGACGATCATGGTCGGCGACGGCGTGAACGACGCACCGGCGCTGGCGGCCGCCGACGTCGGTATCGCGATGGGGGCGCGGGGGGCGGCCGCGTCATCCGAAGCGGCCGACGTGGTCCTGCTGGTCGATCGGCTGGACCGACTCGTGGATGCGATCCGTATCGCACGACGGTCGCGCCGAATCGCACTCGAGAGCGTGGTGGCCGGCATGTCGCTGTCGGTCGTCGCGATGACGGTTGCGGCGGCCGGATTCCTGCAGCCGATTGCCGGCGCGGTGATTCAGGAAGTCATCGATGTCGTCGTCATCGTCAATGCGTTGCGCGTGTCGCTGGTTCGCCCGAGGCCGACGAACGCCCGGCTCGACGATGCCGACGTCGAGCGGCTCAGGCGCGAGCACATGGCATTGTCACCGTTGCTGGACCAGATCAGGGATCTCGCGGATCGCTTGCCGCGACTATCCGGGGCCGCCATCGCCAGCGAGCTGGTCCAGATGATCGACTCGCTCGACGAACGGCTGCTGCCGCACGAACGCGCCGACGATCGGGACGTCTACGCGCGCCTTGCCCCGCTTCTCGGCGGCGAGGACCCGCTGGCTGCGATGAGCGGCGCGCACCGGGAAATCTTCAAGATGGTCCGATCGCTCCGGCAGATGGTCGCGGACCTGCCGCGCGACGGCACGAACGCCATGCAGGTGCAGGCGATACAGCGCCTGTTGTACGGACTGGAAGCGATCGTGCGCCTGCATTGCGCCCAGGAGGAGGAGCTGTTCCACGCCGTCGGAGCGGATGCGTGACGGCGAAACGCATCACGCATGCGGCGCACTCACCAGAAGAACCGGCGTTTTCGCGATGCGTGCAACGCGTCCGGCCACGCTGCCGACGAGCCAGCCCGTGACGCCGCGCCGCCCATGGGTGCCCAGGACGATCAGGTCCGCATGCCATTCGAGCGCGTCTTGCACGATCAGGTGAGGCACGTCCGCACCGGTGCGATCCGTTCGAATCAGTTGCGACTGCGCGCGCCCGGCGGGTGGGCCGTCGAGCAGGGTCATGGCCTTTTTCAGTACGTGATTGCCTTCGCTGATCAACGCGCCTTCCAGCGTCTCGACGGGGACGAAATCACCCAGCGATGTCGGGCGATCGAGCACGTAGATGGCCCGGCATTCGGTGTCGGGTCGCGAGAATTTCAACCCCGTTCGCAATGCGTGGAACGCAATCGCGCTTCCGTCGACGGCGAACACCATCCGCCGCGGCAGGTGCTCGGCAACCGACGCGAAACCGTCCGGAACGATCAGCAGCGGGCAGCCGACGAGCTTGCCGAGCGGGCCGGAAACCGTGCCTTCGATCCAGCCGAGCAGGCCGTGATGCTGACGTGTGCCGACGATCAGGAGGTCGGCCTGCCAGGCTTGTGCGCTGTCGGCCAACGCATCCACGACATCCCCGCCACGCGTGGCGAGGTCGATGACTTCCGTGTCGACGACGAGGTCGCCGCGATCCATTGCGGCTTTGGCGCGCGACACCGTATCAGATGCATCCCCGAGCAACTCGGCGCGCGCGGATTCGAGGAACGCCATGGTTTTCGATCCGAGCGGGACGAGCGTTCTCGGATTTTCCGCAACGCTAATGATGTGCACCGCTGCATTCGACGGGAGGAACGCTTTGGCATACGCGAGCGCGTGAGCGGATGCCGTCGAACCGTCGACGGCGATCAGCACCCGCTGGAGAGCGGGTGCCGCGTGAAAGGGGGAAGTGCTGGTGCTCATGAATGTCTCCCGCGGGCAACCGGCGATCGTGCATATGCAATTTTTCGCACGGGCGGTCTTCACGGGTTTGACCTTCGTCAAGCCAAGGTTTTGCGGGCAGAAGGAAACATGAACCACATCGTTTTCGACCACATGTATTTTTGTTCCTCGGCAAGTCATGTTCCGAAAACGGAATGGCTCGCTGTATCAACAGGCGGCCCGGTCTGATGCGGTGTTCGCTGCGGCACGGGGCGACGGTGTTTTCGCTTCCGCCACGGGCGTGCGGCCTGGGTGAACCGGTCGTGGCACGACCGCCGTGGTTGTTGCACCCCGGTGTGCGGGACACGGCTGCCTGTCTCGTCCGCTATATAGCGATCCGGGTCGAAGGAAAAACCTGTTTGAGCACCGTGAAAGTCCGAATCTGACACACGCCCGGAAGATAAAGAAGCTGCTCGGCATGGAGTCGGTTGAAGCTTTCGCTACCGCGGGTGCACAGCATCATGAAGTAGTCGAACTCGCCGGTCACCACGTGGCATTCCACGCATCCGGATACGTTCTGGGCCGCTTTTTCAAACGCGGAAAGGGATTCGGGAGTCGACCGATCCAGCACGACGCCGATGAGGACGACCATGCCTGTGTCGAGGGCAGGAGCGTTGAGCAACGCGACGATTCCTCGGATCAAATCCAGACTCTTGAGCCGTTCCACGTGGCGCAGACAGGCCGGCGCGCTCAAATTCACCTTCGCCGCCAGCGCAACGTTCGAGATCGATGCGTCCTTCTGAAGGGCTCGCAGGATCGCTTTGTCCGTACGGTCAAGCGCGACGCGGCTCGCGTCATCGGGGTGAGATTTGTCGAGAAATTTTCTTGTCTATTTCATCGATTCAAAAAAATAACCATTCGTACGGATGGCGGAAATTGCATTTCAAGGCACGACAACGAACGCATGTTTGCAAGCACGTTTCGTGGTCAATTAACTAGAATTTCATCGTGCCCGGTCGCCCTGACGACATCAGGCGTCGGAACCCACCGACCCATCTTTCGGAGAACTTCCGTGAACCTCGATCGCTTTCCTCGCCACAAGCTGACCTTCGGCCCCACCCCCATTCATGAGTTGCGCCGTCTCAGCACCGAGCTGGGTGGCAAGGTTCATCTCTATGCGAAACGCGAAGACTGCAACAGCGGTCTGGCGTTCGGCGGCAACAAGACGCGGAAGCTCGAGTACATCGTTCCGGACGTTCTGGCGAGCGGAGCCGACACGCTGGTATCGATCGGCGGCATCCAGTCGAACCAGACGCGTCAGGTCGCGGCAGTCGCGGCTCATCTTGGGCTGAAATGCGTGCTGGTTCAGGAAAATTGGGTCAACTACTCGGACGCCGTGTATGACCGCGTCGGCAATATTCAGATGTCTCGCATGATGGGCGCTGACGTTCGGCTAGTCAGCGACGGTTTTGACATCGGCATTCGTCCCAGCTGGGAAGACGCAATGGAGAGCGTTCGCAAGGCGGGAGGGAAGCCGTATCCGATCCCCGCCGGTTGTTCCGAGCATCGGCTCGGCGGCCTGGGGTTTGTCGGTTTCGCGGAGGAAGTTCGCGCCCAGGAAGCTGAACTCGGATTCAAGTTCGATTACATCGTCGTTTGTTCGGTGACCGGCAGTACGCAGGCCGGCATGGTCGTCGGGTTCGCGGCGGACGGACGCGCGGATCGCGTGATCGGGATCGATGCGTCGGCCAAACCCGAGCAGACGCGCGAGCAGATTCTTCGCATCGCACGCCAAACCGCCGACCTCGTGGAACTCGATCGGCCGATCAAGGACGCGGATGTGGTGCTGGACACGCGCTACGGGGGCCCCGAATACGGCCTCCCGTCGGAAGGTACGCTCGAAGCGATTCGACTGAGCGCGAAGACCGAGGGGATGTTGACCGACCCGGTTTATGAAGGCAAGTCGATGCACGGGATGATCGATAAGGTGCGCCGGGGCGAGTTTCCGGAAGGATCCCGGGTTTTGTATGCGCACCTCGGCGGCGTCCCCGCACTGAACGCCTACAGCTTCTTGTTCAAGAACGGTTAAGGCTTGGCTGCGTTCCGGCTGCAAGATGGAGTCGGAAGCGATGGACATACAGACAATTCGGTCTACCGACTGACGGTCTATTCGCGTCGCCCCTACGCGGGGCGGCGGTCACTGTTCCTTGTCTTCCGAGGAAAGGTAACCAAAGGAAAGGCGCGTTCCTGGGCAGACGCCAAAGGGGCCTGCCCAGGTTCGTGTTCTCTTGATCGGCCGCGGTTCGTGACATGCCGGCACTGGGTGGCGACGAGCCGGTACGAAGCCGCCGCGTATCTACTCGGCCGTATGCAACTGCTTGATCAATTCGCCAACGAAGTCCGCCAATACGGTGGACAACACACGTCCGGCCAGCGTCTGGATCTGGATCGCGCGTAACGACATCCCCGGATGATCGATCGGAATTGCTACCAGGCCGTCCGCCGCCAGACGTGCCTGCACCGTCATGCGGCTAGTCAGCGACACCACACCGGACATTTGAGTGAACGCATACAGCGTGCTCGAGTTGTTGCAGGTCAGAACGGGCTCAAAGAGCAGATTCTCGAGGCTGGCGGTCGTATCGAAAAGTTGGCGGATCGTCGTGCCGCGGTCCAGCAGGGCAATCGGGAAATTCCGCAACTCGGCCATCGACACGGTCGCGCGCCCGGCCAGCGCGTGAGTGCGAGGCACGACGGCGCAAATGGGCGCGCTTTGCGTGTACTCGACGTTGATCTCCGGCTCTCGTACGACACCGAAGGTCAGACCGATATCCGCTTCGCCACTCCGTACGTGTGCCGTCACATCGCCAGGCGCAGTCACTGCCACCTCGAAACAGGTACCGGGTGACCTTTCCAGGAATTGCGTGATGGCGCGAGGGAGAACATCCCGGGCAAACGCTTCCGACGCCGAGACGCGGATGGTGCTTCGATCGAATGAGTTCAGCGCCTTGATCTCCTCGATCACCTGCTGACCTTCGAGCAGGGTTCTCCGGACATGCGCGGCCAGCAGCTCCCCGGCCTTGTTGGGGACCATGCCACGCGCCTGACGCTCGAAAAGCGGGCAGCCGATCTCCTCCTCGAGCTTCGTGATCTGGCGGCTGATCGCCGAGATCGAAACGTGCAACTTGTCGGACGCCTCGCTCAGCGAACCGGTGTTTGCAACGGCAAGGAAGTATCGGAGTGCAGCGTTGTGCATGACGGGCCGCCAAGTTTGCGTTATCGGAAAGCGGGGCAGGCGAAAAAGTCAATTGTAGTGCGCATTTTGGTTCCGTACGCTTGACTCATCAGGGTTGAAAACACCGCTCTTCCACGATACACGCGAGGATCACGATGACGCGCAGCCAAGCAATCGACTCTGCCACAAACTATTTCGATTCGGGTGGATTCCTGAAAGATCTCGCGCGTCGCGTCCACATGATGACGGAAAGTCAGGATTCCGGAAGATTGAACGAGCTTCGAGCATACCTCGTCGACGAGATTGCCCCATCGATTGGCCGTATTGGTTTTGAGTCGCGTATTGTCGAAAACCCCGTTGAAGGGCATGCGCCGTTTTTGATTGCGACGCGTATCGAGGATCCCTCGCTTCCGACGATGCTGATGTACGGGCACGGTGATGTCGTTCGTGGTTGTGACGGACAGTGGATGGACCAGATGTCGCCATGGAACATTACGGTTGAAGGAGACCGGTGGTTTGGGCGGGGCACGGCGGACAACAAAGGGCAACACACCATCAACCTGGCCGCGTTGGAGCAAGTCATCGAGGCCAGGAATCGACGTCTGGGTTTCAATGCGACGCTGCTGCTCGAGATGGGGGAAGAGACAGGATCGCCTGGGCTACGCACGGTGTGCGAGCAGCACAAGAACCTTCTCGCGGCCGACCTTCTGATCGCTTCGGATGGCCCCCGGGCCAGATCGAATGTCCCGTGTGTTTTTCTTGGGTCTCGCGGATTCGTCAACTTCACGCTTTCCGTCCGGCTCCGTTCGGGCGCCCATCATTCCGGAAATTGGGGAGGGGCGCTCAGCAATGCCGGAACCGTACTCGCCAACGCCATTTCATCGCTCGTCGACGGGCGTGGGCGGATCCTCGTCGACGCGCTGTTGCCGAAGCCTATTCCGGTTGCGGTACGAACAGCGCTGAAGAATATTGCCGTCGGCGGCGGTCCCAACGATCCTCAGGTCGACGGTCATTGGGGAGAACCTGGCTTGACGGCTCAAGAGCGTGTCTATGCATGGAACGCCCTTGAGGTACTGGCCTTCACCACCGGTAACCCGACCAGCCCGATCGGGGCGATTCCTCCCGTTGCGCATGCGCATTGCCAACTCCGATACGTCGTCGGTACGGATTGCGAGCGTATCGAAGAAGTTCTACGGCGTCGCCTCGACGCGTGCGGCTTCGACAGGGTCGAGGTTGCGATCGGCGAGCGGATGGGCGCCACGCGTCTGCCGCCGGAAGATCCGTGGGTCGCATGGGCGCTCGATTCAATCGAGCAGACGACGGGAAAGCATCCCGATTTGCTTCCCAATCTTGGCGGGTCTCTGCCAAACGACGTCTTTTCCGAGGTTCTGGGCCTTCCAACGATCTGGATTCCGCACTCGTACGGAGCCTGCTCCCAGCATGCCCCGAACGAACACCTGCTTGGAAGCGTCGCTCGTGAGGCGCTGCAGATCATGGCCGGCATATTCTGGGATCTCGGGGAGTCGGCATCCGCCGTCCGAGATCGACGCAGGGAAGGAGCACGTATCGACCGGGCATAAGACGCCCATTTTTAATGCACTTGTTATCGTAAGTTAACGGAGAATGAGATGCGTACGATGGAAATGGTGGATGCCGCGCCGGCAAGGGAACGAGCGCCAAACGTTTTTCGACTGGTGTCTGCCGCAACCGTCGGCAATGCGTTGGAGTGGTTCGACATACTGATTTACGGATTCTTCGCCATCTCGATCTCAAAGGCTTTCTTTCCGGCGTCGAGCAGTGGGGTATCCCTGCTTCTGA
Organism: Burkholderia sp. Tr-20355; assembly: GCF_017104685.1. Taxonomy (NCBI): domain Bacteria; kingdom Pseudomonadati; phylum Pseudomonadota; class Betaproteobacteria; order Burkholderiales; family Burkholderiaceae; genus Burkholderia; species Burkholderia sp. Tr-20355. The sequence continues at coordinate 25,057 of NZ_JAAGPK010000042.1, forward strand.
CCTTCGGGACATTCGCGATCTCGTATTTGGCCAGGCCGATCGGCGCGCTCGTGCTGGGTTCGTATGCGGATCGTCGCGGTCGCAAGGCGTCGATGATGGTTTCGATTGTTACGATGATGGTCGGCACGACGACGATCGCACTGACGCCGAGTTACGAGTCGATCGGGGTGACCGCACCGATCCTGGTGATCTGCGCTCGATTGCTTCAGGGTTTTTCCGCGGGCGGCGAATTTGGCAGTACAACGGCCTTTCTGGTGGAGCAGTGTCCCGAACGCAAGGGATTGTTCGCCAGCTTCCAGTTCGCGAGTCAGGGATTGAGCTACATGCTCGCGGCCGGTTTTGGTGTTCTCCTCACCTTGACCCTGGATGGAGACGCGATCGACTCATGGGGTTGGCGCGTGCCGTTTCTCTTTGGCGTGCTGATCGGTCCCGTCGGCCTGTACTTGCGAAAGCACGTGCATGAGAGCGATGGCGCAAGGCATGAAAGGCCCGAATCGTTCCCGGTAAGGGAGGTGTTCGTCAATCAGAAAACCAGAATGTTGTTGGCGATCGGTACGCTCGTCCTTTCCACTGGCGCCAGTTACGTCATTCTTTATATTCCGACCTACGCGGTACGCGAGCTTCATCTGCCTGCCAGTTTCGGCTTCATCGCAACGATGTTGACCGGCGGCATCCTGACGTTCGTCACGCCGTTCGTTGGCTATCTTTCGGACAAGATCGGCCGCGTTAGACTGATGACCTGGGCCGGGACAGCATTTATCTTGACCATTTATCCGGTCTTCAAATTGCTTGGGGCGCATCCCGATCTGGGAAGGCTCATTGCGATGATGGCCTGGATCGGGACGCTGAAGGCGGTCTATTTTGGCGCACTACCCGCGTTGATGTCGGAAGTATTTCCGACAGGAACCCGGGCGACCGGTATGGCTATCAGCTACAACATCGGCGTCACGCTGTTTGGCGGCTTCGCGCCGCTGATCGTCGCATCGTTGATACATCAGACAGGCAATTTGGCATCGCCGGCGTTTTACCTGATGCTGCTCGGCGTGCTGAGTTTGAGTGCATTGCGGGGATGCCGATCGATGTTGAATCTTCGATAGGCAGCGCATCGAGCGATTGCTTCACCGGATGCGGTCCGAGACTGTTTCGATGAAATGCGAGGCGAGGTCGGAATGAGTGCAAGGAAACTGGACGCGGTATCGTTGGAGGCCTCGATGTGGAATTGGCTATTACCGCCTTCGGAGCGGGCCCGCGTGTGTGTCGTCGTTGATCCAAGCCCTGGCGTGGCCGCGGTTTCAGCGACCGTAGCCTCCTTGACGGCGGTGCCGGAGGTGGCGCTTCTCCAGATTGACGATCCCGCTGATGCACACCGTGCATGGAGCGAGTCGCTGATGTCGGGCAGCATGTCCAATGCGTCGAAGACGAGCGGGGATGACCGGTTGAGTCAATTGCCGCGAGGCGTGCCGTTGCTATTGTGGTCGACACGTCCGCAAGACCTCGACTGGCTCGGCAGCATCGAAGGAAACAGGGTGAGTGCTCTCGTTACCGTCGAGGGCGACGGGGTCGAAATGCAAGTATCTCGTCTTCTCACGCTTGTTTTGAAGGAGTTGAAGCAGGCGATCGCCGAGCACGTATTAATTTACTGATGCGATAAAAATGGTCTTGCTTCGGAGTGTGGCTTTCCGGATTTATTCGAGTCATTTCAATGACGGAGAACGGACCCGGTCGCTACGGGATTCCTGCGTGTATGCAGGAACGACATGCGCGACCAGGTATCCCGCTACACGCGATGTCGGCTTGTTTTACGCATGACAGGCAGCGGACTCGATGCAACGCCTCGAATAGCCGAGTTGGCTTGAAAGATATTCGACGATTCTCGTTCCGAGGCGAGATCGGTTCAGTCGACACCTTGTACTCGGCATGACGATGCGCGCGAAGTGCCGGGCACGCGCCCGCGCTTCGCGGGCAGAACATATGTCCGCCTGGAGTGGCGCTACGGGAAAGCGCGGACCTTGTCCAGAACGGCATCTTTCCTCAAGTTTATTCGATGCGTGACGATAATAAAAATACTCAGTAAACCGAATTAATCACGTGTCTTGGATTCATCAATTTTTCATCAACATGAACGAGTGAAAGGTATGTTGACCGTTATTTCGAAGTTGAACATCGGCAAGCGGCTGGGGCTCGGTTTTGCCTTGGTATTGGCAATGTCGTTGATCGGGATCGTCATCGGACTGCTGCGTTTGTCTTCCGTTGCCCAGGCAACCCGCGACCTGGTCGCCAAGCCGTTGCAGACCGAACGGCTGGTCAATGACTGGTCCCGGCAAATCAGCGTCGCGGTTACGCGTACTACCGCGATTGCCAAGAGTGCCGATCCGGGGCTGGCCAGCTATTTCAACGACGAAGCCATTGCTGCATCGAAAGTGTCTGCGGCGAAGCAAACGGCCATCGAGGCGCTGATGACGTCGGGCACGGAAAAGCGCTTGTTCGCTGCCATCGGCGAACAACGCAAGCTTTTCCTCGCTATCCGGGATCGGATCTATGCGTTGAAGAAAGAAGGAAAAGCGGAGCAGGCCGACCAGTTGCTCGAACAGCAGTTCATACCGACCGCGCGGCAATTGGTCGAAAAAGTCGACGCGTTGGTGAAGTACCAGCGCGTGGAAATCGACGGACTCGCGGCCGAGATCGACGCAAATTATCAATTCGGGCGCACGTTGATGATCGCGTTCGGCGTGGTCGGCATGCTGCTGAGCGTGGTATGTGGATGGCTGATCACCAGCAGTATTACCCGGCCGCTCATGCGCGCGACGGACGTCGCGCATCGAGTGGCCAGAGGCGACCTTAGCGTTCGTGTCGATGTTCATGGCACGGACGAACTCGGCCAATTGCTCGGCAGCTTGCGTGACATGCAAGCTGCACTTCTTCGCGTGGTTTCCAATGTGCGCCGCGGCTCGGATAACCTGGCGGCGGCGAGTGCCGAAATCGCACAGGGCAACGACGATCTCAGCTCCCGCACGGAGAGCCAGGCCAGTGCGCTCGAGCAAACCGCCGCGTCCATGGAAGAACTGAGTTCCACGGTGGCCCGGAATGCCGATAACGCTCACGAAGCGAATCAATTGGCCGTGAACGCGTCCACGGTTACCGCGCAATGCGGCGAAGTGATCAACCAGGTTGTGGCGACCATGAAGGGCATCCACGACAGTTCCCATCGAATCTCGGATATCACGGGTGTCATCGACAGCATTGCCTTTCAGACGAACATCCTGGCCTTGAATGCCGCGGTCGAGGCTGCGCGTGCCGGCGAGCAGGGCAGAGGTTTCGCGGTCGTTGCCAGTGAGGTGCGCAGCCTGGCCGGACGTTCGGCCGATGCGGCCAAGGAGATCAAGAAGCTGATCGGCTCGAGCGCGGGGCGCGTCGCTCAAGGCTCGGCGGAAGTCGAGCGCGCGTGGGTGGCGATGACCGAAGTCGTGAACTCGATCCGTCGCGTCACCGAGACGATGAGCGAAATCAGCGCCGCCAGCACCGAGCAATCGCTCGGCGTGGCCCAGATCGGCGAAGCCGTCGGCCAGATGGAGCGTACGACGCAGCAAAACGCCGCGTTGGTCGAGCAAACGGCGGCAGCGGCCATCAGTCTGCGTCAGCAGTCCCGGGAACTCGTGGAGGTCGTCTCGGTGTTTCAGCTTGGACGAGGTGAGGGGCTGTAGAGCCGAGCGTATTGTCGAATGGAAGAGACGGTGCGCTCGCGAGCACGGCATGCGGGCGCACCGTCGCGCTGAATCGCGGTCAAGCGAACGCGGACGAATGGTCCGGTCCCTTGATGCCGGATGTTGCCGCGGCAGTTGCCGTGAGTACGCCCACGCCCGGAATCTCCGAGATGCGCAGGCATGCATCGTCGTTGCGCCGCCAACTGAGAATGCGTTGCTCGATCCGAGCAATCTGCTCATCGAGCGCACGGAGTCGCGAAAGCTGATCCTGCAGGCTGTCTAGCAGCATGGCCGGCAACTCGTCGGCCAATGACGCCAGCGCGGCTTTGGCGGCTTCGATCGATGCACGACGGCCTTGAGGCAACACGACGCCGAACTCGTAGAGCAATCCGCGAAGTTGGTTGACCTGCATGACGCGAATCCGGACCAGTTGCTGGCGTATCCGGTGCATCGCCAGCATGGCCTGCTGGTCTTCGGTCTTAACGGCCACGAACCGCATGCCGGGACGCTGGGCAGCTTCCCAGATCGCCGCGGCGTCAACCGCATCATTCTTGTTAGACTTCACGAACGGCCGCGCGAACTGAGCTGCGATGAGCCGCACGTCGTGGCCAAGCCGTGCCAGGACCCGGGCCCAATGATGAGCGCTGCCACAAGCCTCCATAACGACGCGACTCGCCGGCCGGTTGGCGAAGAACGGCGCGAGCTGGGCACGTTTGAGTACCTTGCCGTGAATCGCGCCGGTTTCAGGCTCGACATAATGAATCTGGAAAACGCGCTTGGCCAGATCGATGGCAATGGTCGTGGGTTCCATTTGGTTCTCCTTGGCGGCTGGGCTGTCGAACCAGCAATGTCGCATGCTCTGGACGCGAGATTGCGGCGCCGGACGGCCCGTTGAGGCGGGAGGCGACCATTCCATCTATGTAGCCAAAAGCGGACATTTCAATCTAGCCACTACACACAAAAAAGTTGATCATCAGCATTATGTAAAATTAATACCCAGGAATGCCTGCGTGCGCTCCGGCAGTCGGAAGCTCTGCATGCGGCGCTCGCGTTCGCGTGTAGGCTGATGACTGTTCTCGCTCGGTTGTTCACGAGGGCAGCCGCTTTGACGAAAATATGCTCCGCGTTTACGAGTTCCGGAACATCTGCCTTGGCCGCCGGATAGCTGCGCAACTGATCGGTGACGATCTTGTTCGGTGCGGAGCACGAGCGCAGCACTCGCTGAAAGAAGCGTTTGGCTGCGGCCTTGTCGCGTAGATTTTGCAGCAAGATGTCGATTTCGGTGCCCTGCTTGTCGACCGCGCGCCACAGCGAATGCGGCTCGCCACGCAGCGTCACGAAGATTTCGTCGAGGTGCCAGGTGGTTCCAAGGCGGCGCCGGCTGGCCTTGATCCGGTGGGCGAAACCGACGCCGAACTTGTCGCACCAACGGCGGATCGTTTCATAGCTTAGATCACGCCGCGCTCGAACACGTGACAAAGCCGCTTGTCGGGTGGAAATGCGCAATTTTTCGCTTTGGATCTTTCGAATCTGCCGTCGAATCGCATCGTTATACAGAAACCCATTCGTCGCCGAGCTGTTTCGAGCGAACTTTCGCCGCGAGCACACCGCGCTTGATGCTCGTGGCGACATCGGCCCGCGCGAATGCGGCGAGCGCAGCAGCCGTTGTCCCCCCCTTTGAGGTCACACGTTCGCGCAGCACGCTCACTGGATCGGTCGATTCGAACGCAAGTTGCACCGCGCCTTTGAATGTCGCAAGCGTCAGCGCGCGTGCCTGCGCCGCCGAGAATCCGAACTCTTCAGCGGCCGCCTGCATCGCTTCGATGAAATAGAAAACGTAAGCGGGCCCGCTACCCGAGATCGCCGTCACCGAATCCAGATCGTCCTCGGCGTCGAACCAGCTGACAACGCCCACCGCGCCGAGAATCGTCGATGCATCTTCGCGATCATCGCCACCGACTTCCGGGGATGCAAAAAGACCCGTAGCGCCCAAACCGATCAACGCGGGCGTGTTCGGCATGGCGCGCACCACGCGTGTGTGCCCGCCCAGCCAGTTCGACAGTTCCCGCACCCGAACGCCCGCAGCAACGCTAATGACGAGCTGTCCCCGCAGCAGTGGCGAGATCGATGCACAGGTTGCCTGCATCTGTTGAGGCTTGACGGCCAGCACGATCACGTCGCTTTCCGACAGCCCCGAATCGATGCGTTCGTGCGCGTCGATGCCGAACGTCGTGCTGCATTTCGCGCGCGCTTCCGCGCCCGGGTCGATCGCGGCGATATCGCCCGGAGCGGCACCACGGCTGATCAATCCGCCGATAAGCGCGCTCGCCATATTTCCTGCGCCGATAAATGCAATCTTCATGAGTGGCTCGCTATCTGGATGAGGTGTTCATTGATTTCGACGCAGCGCGATCGGTGGGCTGCGTCATTACATATTCGGGTAATTCGGCCCGCCGCCGCCTTCCGGCGTGACCCACACGATGTTCTGCGTCGGGTCCTTGATGTCGCAGGTCTTGCAGTGCACGCAGTTCTGCGCATAAGTAGATCTAAGCGAAGAAGCGAGACAAGTACAAAAGTATTCGTCAGACTCGCTTAATCGACTTCCACCAATGAAGTCCCAATAGGCCGTACACACTCGCGATTCAAGCTCTCGACTCGGGTTCGTCCAAGCAGAGTCATCGTCGTATTCATTTCCGCTTTCATCAGCGCGAGCACATGCGAGACACCGCCCTTGCCTCGCGCGGCCAGCCCGTAGAGCGGTGCGCGTCCGAGCAGCACCGCTGTCGCGCCAAGCGAGACTGCCTTGACGACGTCCGAACCGCGCCGCGCGCCACCATCGACGAAAACGCGCAGATCGCGGCCTACCTGCCGATGAATCTCCGGCAGCACGTCGAGCGGCGCAGGCGCGCTCGCAAGCTGCCTGCCGCCATGATTCGACAGCACGACGCCATCCGCGCCGGCGTCGCGAGCGAGAAGTGCGTCATCGACATCCAGAATGCCTTTAACGACCACGCGCCCGCGCCAATGACGCCGTATCCACGTGACATCGGACCATTGCAACGCCAGATCCATCTCTCGGCTCAGCAACGCGGCCTGCCGGTCCAGGTTCTCGGCTTCGCCCACGCTCTTCGCGATGTTGCGCAGTTGCGGCACGCCGTGCCACAGCATCTGGCACGACCACCGCGGATGCCGGACGCAGTCCAGCAACAACTTCGCCGACGGCCTCAGCGGCATGCGAAAGCCATTGCGCACATCGTGGTCGCGATTGCCATGAACGGGCGTATCGACCGTCAACACCAGCGTGCTGAACGCCGCATCGCTCGCGCGCCGCATCATGTCCTCGGCGATCGCGCGGTCGCGCTGCACGTACAACTGAAGCCACAGATCCGCATCCGGTGCAGCGGCACGCACGTCCTCCAGCAACGACGTTGCCGCCGTGGACACGACGAACGGCAAACCCGCTTCGGCTGCGGCCGCCGCCAGTATCTCGTCGCCCCTCGGCCAGAACAGACCATTGAGCCCGGTTGGTCCGACGATCATCGGTGCAGCGACTTCGCGGTCCCATATCGAAGTGGCCGGCGAGCACGCGGACACATTCGCCAGGACACGTGGCCTGAACTGCCATCGCCCGTAGCTGTTGCGCGCCGCGCGCATCGAATCGCCATCTTCGGCCGCGCCTTCGAGGTAATCCCATGCAATCCCGGCAAGGCGTGCCCGAGCGGCACGGCGGTAATCGTCAATACAAGCCAGCATGTCGGCCCCTGAAGTTCCGAGAGAAAATAATTGCATTACAATTACACTGATTGAAAATCGATGCGTCGCCACCTGGCCGCCATCCGTCTCCTACGGACTGTCCATGCCGAAAACTACCTCCGAATCCCCGCGCAAAACGGAAAGCGCACGCAAAGCCGAGCGTTCGTCGCTGTTCATCGGCTCGACAGAAAAGACGTTTCGCGTGCTGCACGCCTTCGACGGACCGAGCCGTCACATGACGCTAGGCGACATCGCGCGCGTAGCCGATCTCGATCGCAGCGCCACCCAGCGCGTCGTGCATACGCTGGAGGAACTCGGCTATCTCTATCGCGTGCCGGACACCCGAAATTACGGTCTCACCTCGAAGGTGCTGCAGTTTTCATACAACTACATTCGCGCCAATGAACTCGTCGACAAGGCGTCGCCCTATCTCCTCGAAATCAGCCGACAAATCGGCGAGACCACCAATCTCCAGGAGCTCGACGGCACTGAAATCGTGTTCGTCGCGCGCTTCCCGGGCCGTCACCTCGTCAATGTCGATATCGTCGTGGGTGCGCGCCTGCCAGCCATGTTCACCGCATCCGGTATCGCTATCCTGTCGCGCTTGCCCGAGGCGCAGGTCAAACGCATCCTCGCCCAGACGCGCCTTGAACCGATCACGCCCTACACCGAAATCAATCCCGACAAGCTGCTCGAACGCATCCGGCTCGCGACGCGACGCGGCTATGCCATCGTCGAGAACGAAACCGTGCTGGGCGACATCGCCGTGGCCGCGCCGATCACCGATCATGGTGGCACCGCAGTCGCCGCCATCAACATCGCCGTGCCCACCTCGCGCTGGTCGATCGAGCGCGCCGAAGCCGAACTCGCCAAACACATTCAGGTCGCCGCGACTTCCATTTCGAAGTCACGGCTTTCCACTTTCCGTCGCTGACGTAGCAGCGCCGCTCAGGCGGCAACCCCCGGCTCGAACAGGGCGAGCTGCTTCGCGAGCTCGGAACGCAGCTTCGTGGCCAGCGCGGCATCTGGCTTCACGAGCGGTGCGAGCATATGCGGCGCGTCGACGCCGATCAGATCCATCACTGCCTTCATGGGCCCCGGATTCGTCTCCGCGAACGCGAGATTCATGAGAGGAATCAGCGACCGATGCAATTCGAGCGCTTGCCCGATGCGGTCGTTCTCGACATGTTCCTGAATCTTGCGCCACGCGGTCGGCAACAGCGTCGCGGTCACGACGACGCCGCCGCGCGCGCCTGCCGCGAGGTGCATCGGGAACAGCGTGTCCTCGCCGCTCAGCACGGAGAACGATTCGTCGACGCCCGCCACCGTGCGCAGGAAGTGCCACATGTCCGTGTTGCATGCCTTCATGCCGATGATGCGTTCGTGACGAGACAGCTCGTGCAGCACCTCCGGCGCGATTGCAATGCGCGTGCGGTACGGAATTTCGTAGATCAGGATCGGCACCGGCGACTCGTCCGCATAGCGCAAGAAGTAGTCGCGAATGCCCTGCTGGGTCGGGTTCGTGTAGTACGGCGTTAGCACCAGCAGCCCGTCCGCGCCCGCGGCGGCGAACTCCTTGCCGGCCTGCAATGCGTCGTGATAGCCCGGGTCGAGCACGCCTGCGATCACCGGCACGTCGCCGTTGACTTCCTTGACCGACAACTCGGCCATGCGGATGCGTTCAGCACGCGGGAGCGCGCCGTATTCGCCAGTGCCGCCGAGCGGAACCAGACCGTCGATGCCCTGTTTGAGCAGGTAACGCAGCAGGTTGCGCGCGGCGTCGACGTCGATCGTGTCATCCGCATGGACCGGCGTCGGGATCGCGGGCAGGATGCCGCGCAGATTTTGTGAAGTGATCATTCAATCAATCTCTCAAGGAAAACCAGTCAGGAAGCCAGACTGCGGCGGCGCAGGCGGTCTGCAACCGCGATCAGCACCGAAATGAAGACAAACAAGCACGTCGAGACGGCAGCGATCACGGGCGAGATCTGCATGGTCGTCTCGTCCCAGAACTGCTTGGGGAGCGTCGTGCTCAAACCGCCCGAGGTGAACAGCGCAATCGTGAGTTCATCGAACGACGTGGCAAACGCAAACAGGAACGACGACATCAAACCCGCGCCGAGAATCGGGAACGTCACACGGCGCAGTGTCGTGAAGCGGCGTGCGCCCATGCTCTGCGCGGCGAGATCGAGACGCACGTCGTAGTTGCGCAGCACCGCCATCATCGTGATGACGACGTAGGGCACAGCCACGACCGTATGCGCGAGTATCAGCCCGAACGACGAGCCGACCAGGCCGATGCGGGCGAAGAAGTAGAACACCCCGACCGCCAGAATCATGCGCGGCACCACAATCGGCGCGAGCACGAAGGCCAGCATCGCCGCATTCCACTTGAGGCCGCCGCGCACGAGCAGGAACGCGGCGGGTGTACCGATCACCATCGAAAGCACGCCGGTGCCCACGCCGACCAAGAGCGACCGCGTGACGGCCTGCATCCAGAGCGGCGAATCCGCGACCTGCTGATACCACTGCAACGAGAAGCCGTGGGGCGGCCACGCGAGACCCGAGAGCGAGTCGAACGACAGCGGAATCATGAGGAACGCGGGCGCGCTCAAGAAGATCAGGATCAGCCAGACCACCGTGCGGAGCGAACGCTGCTTGTCGCCGCTCGCGCTGCGGCGCGGCGTCGGCACAATATGCAACACGGCGTCGGTCAGATTTCCGAGCGCGGTCAGCACGACGTCGCCGGCCTTTCGGCTCCAGCGGCGGCCGCTCTGCGGCGTGCCCGTCGTGGAGCTGCCGCCGGCCATCGTCGAAAGGCCCACCATGCGGTCGTAGACCACGAACACCACCAGCACCACCACGAGCAACAGCACCGAGATCGCGCCAGCGAAGCGCCAGTTCAGCGCCTGCATCACCTGGTCGATGATGAGCTGCGTGATCATGGTCTGGCGACGGCCGCCGAGCAGCGCCGGTGTGATGAAGAAGCCGATCGCGGTGACGAACACCATCAGCGCCGACGACGCGACGCCCGGCAGCGAGAGCGGGAAATACACCTTCCAGAACACGGTGCCCGGGCGCGCGCCAAGCGTCGCCGCAGCGGTCGGCAGGCGACGGTCGATATTCTCCATCACTGAAAGCATCGTGAGGATCGCGAGCGGCATCAGCGCATGCACCATGCCGACGATCACGGCGGACAGGTTGTAGAGGAGATCGAGCGGCTGATCGATGATGCCGAGATGCATCAGCGTCCAGTTGATGACGCCGTTGCGCCCGAGCAGCACCACCCATGCGAACGTACGTACGAGAAAGCTGGTCCAGAACGACAGCAGCACCCAGTACAACACCTTGCTCTTGCGCTCGCGCGTGAGCGTCGAAATGAACAGCGCGACGGGATACGCGGTCAGCACTGAAAAGAACGTCGTGAGCAGCGAGATTTTCATCGTCACCCACAGCACTTCGATGTAGACGGGCGACGCGAACAGCCGTCGGTATTCGGTGAGCGAGAAGCCGCTGTCGTCGCGAATGCTCAGCAGCAGCAATTGCCCGACGGGGTAAATCAGGAACACCGACAGAAGCACGACGATCGGCGCGACCATCGCGGCGATGCGCAGCGCGCGGCGCCAGCGCAGCCGTTGCAGGCCAGTGCGGTTCGCCTCGGCGGGAACAGTGAGCGCGAAAGGATTCATGACTTACTCCGCAATCGCGACGGCATCGGACGCCGACCAGCGCAGGCGCAGCGCCTGGCCGATCTCGTATTGCTCGCCGAGCCGGTTGGTCGGGAACGCGGCGATCACTTCCGTGCCGCCGTTCACGGGCTCGATGGCCTGCAAATACAGCTTCGTCATGCCGCCGGTCACCATGATGTCGGTGAGCCGCGCCTGCATCGACTCCGCCTGGTTCGGCTGGTCCGCACCGATGTTGCCGGCTTCCACATGCAGGTTCTGCGGACGGATCATGATCCGCGCCTTGCTGCCGGGGCGCAGGCTGCCGTCGTACGCCATCGCGTGACCGCAGTGGCGCCCGCCGATGGCGATACCCACGCGTTCGTCGTCGCGCGACGACACCGTGGCGTCGAGCAGATTCGATTCGCCGAGGAAATCGGCCACAAACACGCTTTTGGGCCGAAAATACAGATCAGCAGGCGTGCCAAGTTGTGCGATCGCGCCGGCGTTCATTAGGCAGATGCGGTCCGACATCGTCATCGCCTCTTCCTGATCGTGTGTCACGTAGACGATCGTGGTGCCGAGGTCGCGGTGAATGCGCTTGATTTCGAGCTGCATGTGATCGCGCAGCTTCTTGTCGAGCGCGCCCAGGGGCTCGTCCATCAGGATGATCGACGGGCGATACACCATGCAACGCGCCAGCGCGATCCGCTGCTGCTGGCCACCGGACAGCTCGCGCGGATAACGCCCGGCCAAGTGCGGAAGATGCACCATCTCCAGTGCTTCGGCGACGCGCTTACGCGTCGCGGCGGCGTCGACCTTGCGCATCTGCAACGGGAACGCGATGTTTTCGCCCACCGTCATGTGCGGGAACAGCGCATAGTTCTGAAACACCATGCCGATGTCACGTTCGTACGGCGCGCCGTAGGTTACGTCGGTCCCGTTGATGTGAATGCTGCCGCTATCGGGATGCGACAGCCCCGCGATCAGGCTGAGCAAAGTGGTCTTGCCCGATCCGCTCGGCCCGAGCAGGGTCAGGAATTCGCCCTGGGCGACGTCGAGATCCGTCGGGGCAAGCGCGACGAAATCGCCGTAGCGCTTGCTGAGTCCGTTGACAGTGAGATTGGTAGCTGACATTGGCGTCGAAATCCGGAAAGTGCTGAAAGATCAGGAAAGAATCCAACGGTTGAATCGTTCCAGCGCAGTACTCTGGTTTTGCAGCCAGTACTTCGCATCGATATGGACACCAGTCTTCATGTTGTCCGGAAAGGTCGGACAATTTTTCGCGACTTCGGGCTTCACATAATTGAACGCCGCAGGCAGTGTGAGGCCCGCCGGGAAGTAATCGACAAGTTGCGCCTGGCGCTTCGGATCGGTCGCGAACTTGATGAATTCGCGGCAGGCATTCGCGTTCGGCGTGCCTTTCAGGATCGCCCAGCTGTCACATCCCCAGATGTTCTGGTTCCAGACGATGGAAACCGGTGCGCCGTTGGCCATCGCCGATTGCGCGCGCGACGCCCAGGTCGCGACCATCGCGACTTCGCCGGAGCCGAGCATCTGCTCAACCTGTGCGCCCGTCGTCCACCAGACATCGACGTGCTTCGAGATCTTGTCGAGGCTCGCGAACGCGCGGTCGAGATTGCAGGGATACACCTGGCCGGGTTGAACGCCCGACGCCATCAGTGCTTCCTCGATGGTGTCGAACGGATATTTGCGCATGGCGCGGCGACCCGGAAACTCGTTCACGTTCCAGAGATCGGCCCACGACGACGGCGCCTTGCGGCCCTTGAACGCATCGGTGCGATACGCCAGTACGGTCGCATACACGTTCGTGCCCACCGCGAACGGCGACATATATTGGCTGGGGACTTTCGATACGGCCGGATCGGCTTCGAGTCCGTGGCGCTCGAGATATTCCTTGCCGCCCGCCGTGAGCATCAGCACGGCCGGCTGGCTGATCTTCGCCATGTCCCAGGTGTAGCTGCCAGCGTCCACCATGCTCTTGATCTGCGCGGTCGGTTCCGCGTTCGCCTGCACGCCGACCACCTCGATGCCGGTCGCCTTGGCGAACGGCTCGTAGTAGACGGCCCGGTACGCCTTCGTATAGATCCCGCCGTCGTCTCGAACGACGATGCGCTTGTTCGCTGCACGCGCCGGAGTCCAGACAAATGGAAACGCCACCGACGCCGCACCGGCGGCCGCCAGTTTCATCACGCTTCGGCGTGCCGGATTTTCGATCGTGCAGTGCTCGGATTTCTTCGACTTCATCGTGAACTCCAAAGATTTGTACTACGTATTAATCATTGAACGCAGTAATCGACCGATTGACGAGCTGGCCTGCGCTCCGATCACATCCGCCAAGCTCAGGGAATGAGACGCCCCGGATTCATGAGATTGTTCGGGTCCAGCGCCTGCTTGATGGCGCGCATCGCGGCCAGTTCGACCGACGACTTGTAGTGCGCCATTTCGACGAGACCGGTTTCGCCGATGCCATGCTCCGCACTGAACGAACCGCCGAGCCGATGCGCCACGTCGTTGACGGCGCGACGCAGCGCACTGCCCATCGACGGCGCATCGGCCAGCGCTTGCCATGCCGAGAAGGAAAACATCGGGATGAAGTGAATATTGCCGTCACCCATGTGCCCGACGATCACCACGTCCAGATCTGGCGCGATCTCATGCACGGCGCGCGTGGCATCGTCGATGAAGGTCGGCACGGCGGAGATCGGCACCGAACAATCTGTCGTCAAGCCCACGCCCGCGCCCTTGTTTGCCTCGGTCACGCTGTGGCGCACTTCCCAGAGATTCGCGCGCTGCGCGTCGCTCATGGCGATGATCGCGTCCTCGATCAGATCCGCTTCTGCGGCTTCCTCGAGCGTGCGCTGCAGGATGGCCTCCATCTCCGCGCCATCGCGCGTATCCGACAATTCGACCAGTACGTGCCACGCATGCGTTTCCGCCAGCGGGTTGCGACGGTCCGACACGCGCTCGACCACGAGCTGCAATTGCCGTGCGTTCATCAATTCATAAGCAGACAGACGCGATCCGCAGTTTGTCTGGAACATGCCGAATACGCGCAGAGCCGCTTCGGGGCTGACCGGCGCAAACCACGCGAGCGCGTGGTGAGTGGGCAGCGGATGCAGCTTGAGCGTCGCGGCGGTGACGATGCCGAGCGTGCCTTCCGCACCAATGAACACCTGTTTGAGATCGATACCGGTATTGTCCTTACGCAGGCTACGCAGCCCGTTCCAGATGCTGCCGTCGGCGAGCACGACTTCCAAGCCGAGCACGTTGTCGCGCGTATTGCCGTAACGCAGCACGCTCGTGCCGCCGGCATTCGTCGACAGCGTGCCGCCTATCTGGCAGGAACCTTCCGCGCCCAGGCTCACGGGATACAGGCAATTGACCGCCGCCGCTTCGTCCTGCACGGTCTTCAGAATGCAACCGGCTTCGACTTCCATCGAGCGATTGGCGGCATCAAGCGCACGGATGCGCCGCATGCGCGCGAGGCTGACGATCACAGGTGCCGGACCCGCGCTGCGCGGCACTGCGCCACCGCACAGACTCGTGTTGCCGCCTTGCGGCAGGACCGACACGCCGTGCGCGGCGCACTGTCTGACGATGAAAGCGACCTGCTCCGTCGACGACGGATGCGCGACACACAGCGCGCGGCCCTTGTAACGCCCTCTAAAGTCCTCGACGAAGCCCGCCATGTCAGTTTCGGCGGTCAGCACCGCATCTGCGCCCAATTTCGCTTGTAGTGCTGCGATCAGTCCGACCTCGACTTCCATGTTCCATTCCTCGCCAGGTTGCACCGGTTGCCGTTGCCGCCGGTCAATTCATGTTGCGAAGGATAGGATCATCAAAATTGCAATGGAATACAAATAATCGCATTGCAATTGATTCGAGTGCAAACCCGTAGCGCTTCCCCTTGAATCAAGGGCGTATCCGGTGCAATTTGTCGCAACCCGAGCGTTTGTTCGTTGGTTTGGCCCTTGATGACGCGGGTGGGATATGCGTCCTTTTCATGCGAAATGTGGCGACTTCCGGGTGCCGAGTTGCCTGCAGCCGGCCCTTGCCGCTATTGGGGGTGCACGCAATCGGCCTGTTCGCGAGCCCTCGATCTTTTATCTTTCTTCCGCGCTAACCGGCATTTTCTGGGCGATTCAGTCGGTTACGGTACTGCTAGCCGGCGCGGTGTCGCCCGCCTCGGCCAGCATCGTGAGCACGGCGGAGCGGATCTGCTCTTCGAGGCAGGATCTCGATCGACGATCGCCTCATATGCATGCGGAAGCCTAACCGAGCATGTGCATACCGGAATCGACATAGTGCGTGCCGCCCGTGATCGCCCGTGCGCCGTCGCTGGCAAGAAACGCGCAGAACGCACCGACGTCGTCGATGTCGAGCGCGTGATGCAGCGGTGCCCGGCGCGCGGTGTCGTCAAGCAGCCGGCCGAAGTCCGGCAGGCCCGACGCCGCGCGCGTCGGCAGCACGCCCGGCGAAATCGCGTTGACGCGAATGCCCGCGCCGCCGAGTTCGGCCGCCAGGTACCGCACGCTCGCCTCGAGCGCGGCCTTGACCGGCCCCATCACCCCGTAGTTCGCGACGACCTGCTCCGCGCCGAGATAGCTCATCGCCATCAGGCTCCCGCCGCGCGTCATCAACGGCTCGGCCAGCCTCGCCATCCGGATGAACGAGTGGCACGAGGTATCCATCGCGAGCGCGAACCCTTCCGGCGAACTGTCGACCACGCGGCCCTGCAGATCGGCCTTCGGTGCAAACGCGACCGAATGCAGCACGAAGTCGATCGCGCCCCATTGCGCCGCGAGCGCGTCGAACACCGCCGCCATCTGGTCCGGCCGCCCGACGTCGAGCGGCATCCGGATCGGCGCGTCGAGTTGCGCGAACAGCGGCTCGACGTGCGGCAAGGTCTTGTCCGACTGCCAGGTCACCGCGAGCGTGGCGCCCGCCCGGCAAAACGCGCGCGCGCATCCCCACGCGATGCTCCGTTCGTTCGCGATGCCGACGACGAGCCCCCGCTTGTGTCGCAATGTCATGTCGCCCCCCGCCGGCCTAGCGTTGCGCCGCGATCCATCGCGCGATGTCGGGCCACACCGTCTTCAGCGTGCGCGTCCCCATGAACAGGCCGATATGGCCGCCCGGCACGAGCCGGCTCTCGATCCTCGACGCAGGCGTTCCGAGCAGATCGCGCGCGCCGAACACCTGCTCCGGCGTCGTGATGTCGTCGGCCTCGCCGGCGAGCAGATAGGCCGGGCATGCGATGTCCTTCAGGTCGAGCGTGCGCCCTAGGGCGACGAACGAGCCCTTCGCGAGCCGGTTCTCCTTGAAGATCTGCCCGATCGCCTGCAGGTACCAGCGTCCCGGCAGGTCGATCGGGCTTTCGTACCAGTTCGCGAACACCTCGCGCTTGCGCAGGTATTCGGGATCGTCGAGATGCTCGTACAGGTCGACGTGCTCGGCGAGATAGTGCTGGTCGGGATGCATGTTCTTCCAGCCGCGCAGCATGAAGCGTCCGCGCATCAGCCCGCCGCCCATCGCGACGAGTTCCTCGTAGAACGACGTCGGATACGTGTGCGCCATCCGCTTGATCGGGCCGTCGCCCGCGTCGGTGTCGATCGGCGAGCCTGCCAGCACGAGGCTCGCGACCTTGTGCGGGAAACGCGCCGCGTACATCGCGGACATCCAGCCGCCCTGACACAGGCCGACGAGATTCACGCGGCCGCCGAGTTCGTCGACGCACACGTTCAGCTCGGCCAGATACTGGTCGATCTCGAGGTCCTTCATGTCCTCGGTGGCCGAGCGCCAGTCGGTCAGGTACAGACGCGTCACGCCGTGCTCGCGCAGCGTCTGCATCAGGCTCTGCCCCGGCTGGTAGTCGGCGATCATCGCGCTGTGCCCCGCGTACGGCGCATCGACGATCGTCGGCAGCCCATGTGCCGGCGCGGACGAATAATCGCGGAACGTCATCGTCCGCAGCTCCAGCAACGGCCGGTTCGCCGATGCCAGCGCCGGATGCGCTTCGAAATGGAGCTTCTCCTCTTCCGAGAGGAAGCGGAGATTGCGCGCCGTGATCTCGGAGCCGGCCGCAAACATCGCCGTGGCGGCGGCCATCGGCCAGAAAATCGGCAGCGCGGGGGCGCTGACGGCAGGGGAAGACGTGTCGCGTGCTGTCATCGGAGGTCTCAGGAGGTCGGATACGGCGTGGAAGGGATTGCGTCGTCCAGCACGCGGCGCGTGTGCCGCGCGATCATCAGGTTCTCGTCGGTCGGGATCACGTGCACCGTCACGCGCGACGCGTCGCTCGAAATCACCGGCAGGCCGGCGGCGTTCGCCGCGTCGTCGAGCACGATGCCGAGCCACGCCGCGCGGCTGCAGATCCGTTCACGCACGCGCGGCGCGCGCTCGCCGATGCCTGCCGTGAACACGAGCGCGTCGAGGCCGCCGAGCACGCCGGCCAGCGCGGCGAGTTCGCGGGCCGCGCGATAGGCGAACAGCTCGACCGCATGCGCGGCCGACGGCGCGTCGCTCGCGAGCAGCGTGCGCATGTCGCTCGACACGCCGGACACGCCGAGCAAGCCCGATTCGGCATAGATCAGATGCTCGACCTCGTCGAGCGACAGGCCGGCGTGACGCTGCAGGTACAGGATCACGCCCGGGTCCAGCGCGCCCGTGCGCGTGCCCATCGGCAGTCCGTCGACGGCCGTGAACCCCATCGTCGTCGCGACGCTGCGGCCGTTCGCGAGCGCACACAGGCTCGCGCCGTTGCCGAGGTGCGCGACGACCGTCCGTTGCCGCCCCCACGACGGATCGAGGGCCGCGAGCGCCGTCGCGATGTACTCGTAAGACAGCCCGTGAAACCCGTAGCGCACGATGCCCTGCTCGGTCAGCGCGCGCGGCAGCGCGAACTCCCGTTCAAGCGCCGGTACCGTCGCATGGAACGCGGTGTCGAAACACGCGACCTGCGGCAGGTTCGGCGCCACGGCGGCAACCGCGCGGATCGCGTCGACGTGATGCGGCTGGTGCAGCGGCGCGAGCGGCGAAAGCGACGCGATCGCATCGAGCACGCGCGCATCGATCCGCACCGGCGCGGTGAAATACGGACCGCCATGCACGACCCGGTGCCCGACGCCGTCGAACGCGGCCTCTCGCCCGACGTGAGCGGCGAACCACGTGTGCAGCGCCTCGATCGCGCCTTGATGCCCCGGTCGCGCGACGGCGCTGTCGGCGAGCACCTCGCCGTGCGCATCGGCCACGAACAGATGCGGTGTGCCATGCAGGTTCTCGACCTGCCCGTGCAGGCCCGCATCGAGCGAGCGATCCTCGTGCGTGTCGTAGACCGAGAACTTGAGGCTCGACGAGCCGGCGTTGAGCACCAGGACGGGATGTCGCATCGCGGCGCCGTCAGTGCGTGCCGGCCGCAACCGCCGGCGTGGCCACGGGCGCCGCCGCTGCCGCGACGAGCGCCGCGACCGCGCAGCTCGCCAGGTGCGTGCGTTCGCTGTCGGCGCGACTCGTCAGGATCACCGGCACGCGCGCGCCGAGCACGATGCCGGCCGCATCGGCATTCGCCAGGAACGTCAACTCCTTCGCGAGCATGTTGCCGGCCTCGAGGTCGGGCGCGACGAGGATGTCCGCATCGCCCGCGACCTCGGAACCGAGATGCTTGAGGCGCGCGGCCTCCGGGCTGATCGCGTTGTCGAACGCGAGGGGCCCGTCGAGCAGCGCGCCGGTGATCTGGCCGCGCTCGGCCATCTTGCACAGCGCGGCCGCGTCGAGCGTCGACGGCAGCTTCGAGCTGACCGTCTCGACCGCCGACAGGATCGCCACCTTCGGCCGGGCGATGCCGAGCGCGTGCGCGAGATCGATCGCGTTCTGCGCGATGTCGGCCTTCTGTTCGAGCGTCGGACGGATATTGACGGCCGCGTCGGTGATGAACAGCGGCTTGTGGTAAGTCGGCACGTCCATGATGAACACGTGGCTCAGGCGCCGCCCGGTGCGCAACCCCGTATCGGCGCGCACCACCTCCGCCAGCAACTCGTCGGTGTGCAGGCTGCCCTTCATCAGCGCCTGAGCGTCGCCCTCGCGCACCAGTTCGACGGCGCGTGCCGCCGACGCATGACTGTGCGGCGCATCCACGAGCCGATAGCCGGACAGGTCGACACCGAGCGTCGCGGCGAGCATCGTGATGCGCGCCACCGGGCCGACCAGGACCGGCACGACGATACCGGCCCGAGCGGCCGCGGCCGCCGCATGCAGCGATACCTCGTCGCAAGGATGCGCGACCGCGACCGTCACCGGGCGTAACGCGCGGCAACGCGCAATCAGTGCTTCGTATTTCTGATGCGTGCGCAACTCGGTCATCGACTGCCCCTTTGCCAGGATCACGTGAACGGATTCTGGTGCGGGACCGGGCGACGTCGTTTGATTTCAGTCAATCGTTTCAGGTGAAGTCCCGATAGCATGAAGCCGCACGATGACATCCGGATGGCCCCGACGCCCCTCCCTGACATGCACATACGCGAAATCCGCTCGAAGATCGCCAGTACCTCGTCCACGCGCAAGATCACCAAGGCGATGGAAATGATGGCGCGCACCAAGATGGCGAGCGCGCAGCGACGCGCGCGTGAGTTCCGCCCGTACGCGGCGCGCATCGGCGCGATGGCGGAGCGCGTGCTGCGCGACCGTCCCGACTACGTATCGGCGCTGATGGCGCGACGCGATACCGTGCGCCGCGTCGGCCTGATCGTCGTCAGCACCGATCGCGGGCTGTGCGGCCCGCTCAATGCGCGGCTGCTGGTCGAATGCGTGGATGCGCTCGAACGCTGGGACCAGGCCGGCGTCGCATGCGAACTGAGCGTGATCGGCGCGCGCGGCATCGCGCCGCTGCTGCGCCACGGCGCAACCATCACGGCGCGCGCGAGCGGCCTGGCCGCCGAGCCGCACTTCGAGCAGTTGCTCGGAGCGCTGCTCGTGCCGCTGACCGCGTTCGTCAACGGCGAGCTCGACGAAGTGCACGTCGCGTACAACCGGCTGACGAGCCCGCTCGCGTACGAACCGCGCATCGATGCGATGCTGCCGATCGCGGGGCTCGACACCAGCGCGCCGACCGACGGCGCGGCCGCGTCCGATTATCTGTACGAGCCCGCGCCCAAACCCGTCGTCGACACGTTGCTGCTGCGCTACGTCGAGGCGATGCTCTATCAGGCCGTCGTCGAGAACTACGCGTGCGAGCAATGCGCGCGGATGTTCAGCATGCAGACCGCGACTGACAATGCCGATCGCGTGTTGCGCGAACTGAGGCACCTGTACCAGAAGACGCGACAGGCGCAGATCACCACCGAGCTGTGCGAAATCGTTGCCGGCGCGGCGGCCGTCTGAAGGAGTCGCATGAAGACGTCGATGAGGCTCGACATCGTGAGCGTGGAAGCGGTGCTGTATGCCGGCGACGCGCATTTCGTCGTCGTTCCGGGGGAAAGCGGAGAACTGGGGATCTATCCGCATCACGCGCCGCTGCTCACGCGGATCCGGCCGGGCGTCGTGATGCTCGTCGATGCGCCGACCGGCGAGCATCGCCGTCTCCTCGTCGCGGGCGGTGTGCTGGAGGTCAGCCGCGACGGCGTGACGCTGATCGCCGATCACGCATTGCGCACGCCCGAACTCGACGATCTGCGCGCACGCGAAGCGCGGCATGCGGCCGACGACTGGCGCCAGCGCTACGCGCACGAAAACCGGCGCGCGTTCGATTTCGCGTCGGCCCGCAC
This sequence comes from Burkholderia sp. Tr-20355, assembly GCF_017104685.1. Classification (NCBI taxonomy): domain Bacteria; kingdom Pseudomonadati; phylum Pseudomonadota; class Betaproteobacteria; order Burkholderiales; family Burkholderiaceae; genus Burkholderia; species Burkholderia sp. Tr-20355. The sequence goes on from NZ_JAAGPK010000042.1 coordinate 45,958, forward strand.
GGAATTGATGGATGAGATCCGGCGCTTCTTCGCGCTGGCACTGCGGCAACCCGCATCGCGGGAGTGAGTTGACCTGACGGCAGTAGTGAGAAGCACGGCATCGCAATTGGATGGGATTTTTCCATCGCCCACCATTATTTTTGTTTTGGACCTTGGTCCGCGAAAGTCTCCGCGCCCTTCCTCGACGTTGGAGCAGCCCGAACAGCCCGAGCGGGTCTGCATGAAGACGCAGCGCGAAAACGCCGTTCGCAGGGGTGTCGATTTCCGCCGAATCCCGGCCCGGAACGGCCGCCGCCCGGCTCACGCGTGCGGCAACGCATCCGCTTCGTCTGCCAGCCTGCCGAGCGGCACGAAAATGTAGCCCTTCCCGCGCACGGTGCGAATGTAGCGATAATCGCCGACCGCCTGCTCGACCAGATTGCGCAGCCGGAAGATCAGCACGTCGAGCCCGCGCTCGGAGCGCCCGGCCACGCTCAGCCCCAGCAGCGCGAGAATCTCCGCGCGCGACAGGACGCGCATCGGCTGCGAGATGAACAGCGCGAGCAGCGCGAATTCGCTGGCACGCAGCCCGAGGTCCTGTCCCGCGCGGGTGGCGCGCCGCGTGACGAAATTCACCTCGATGTCGCCGAATGCGTACGATTCGGGATTCACCGGCGCGCGCACCGACACGGGACGGTTCGGCGCGTAGCGGCGCATCGCGCTGCGCACGCGTGCGATCAGTTCCATCGGGTCGAACGGCTCCACCAGATAGTCGTCCGCGCCGATTTCGAGCGCAACGACCTTGTCGAGCACCTGCGCGTCGCGGCTGATCACGATCACCGGCATGTCGTGACCGGCGCGCCGCAGCGCACCGAGCGCCATGTAGAACGTCGTGGCCGGCCGTTCGACCCGCATCACGATCAGGGTGGGCGGCGTGGCCGTCACGTGCGCCAGCAGCCGCGACGCGTCGTCGAGCGCCGACGTGGCGATCTGGCAGCCGCGCAGGAGCGCGCGGATCCGGTCGCCCATGCGCGGATCGGGCTCTACGACAAGAACGTGGGTGGCCATGGAAAATCGTCCAGCACGACGGCCCGCACGGCGTATCGCGACGTCACGCCGGCCCGCCTTCCGGCCGGAGCGGCCGGGCGCGGCCTGCACGAACCCGCGAACGTGCGGCGCAGCCAACTACACATGCATGCAGCAATCGAGACTCGTCAGTAAATAGCTCAGGCTCTTGCGGATCGACGCCTCGACGTCCCGCACGTCGCGGGCCGCGGGCGACTGGCCGAGCAGCGTCGCGACGATGTCGAGCGCTTCCCACGGATGCCGGTCGTCGTAGTCGGCATGCAGTTTGAGCCAGCGCATCGCGCGATGCCGCACGGCCGGGTCGAACTGCCGTTCATACGGCGATGCGCACAGCAGCGCGCTCCACTCGCCGGTCACGCCTTCGATCGCGTAGTTGGTCGCGGCGATGCTCGGCGCGAGCGCGTCGGCGCTGCTGCTTTTCCAGCACCAGTGGCTCAGCGCGAATCCGTCCAGCGGCGCATCGCCGTGCAGCAGCATGTCGATCGTCACGCCCGATTCCGCAGCCCAGTTGGCCCAGTGATCGACGTGGTTCTGCTCGACGCGGATATTGCGGATCAGATAGCGTCGCGCCTTCTCGTCGCCGCGCGACCGATAGGCCGCGGTCTTCACCAGGTTCATCGCCATGTATTCCGGAAACTGGCTGACCACCGCCCAGCCGGTGACGAAGAACGCGCGCAGTTGCGACGCGCGCAGCGTCCCGCCGCTCATCGCCGCGAACACCGGATGCGCTCGGACACGGGCCTTCAACTCGTCGGTCGCGCCGACCACGTCGCGCAGCCAGGCCGGATAGCTCGTCAGGTCCATCAGGTCGCCGGTCAGTTCAAATGGAGCACTCATGCGTTCGTTCCTCGCTTGGTTCAATGGAATCCCCCTTCCTGCCAGGGTGCGGGGCGGCTGAAGTAGTAGCCCTGGCAATAGTCGACGCCCAGCGCGCGAAGCATCTCGGCCGTCGCCTCGTCCTCGACGTGCTCGGCGACGGTGCGGTACTGCATCACGTGAGCGATGTCGTTGATGGCGGACGCGATGCCGCGCTTGACGCTGTCGGACGTCATGGTCGCCACGAGGCCGCCGTCGATCTTCAGGTAGTCGATCGGCAACTGGCGCAGATACGAGAACGACGACATGCCGGCGCCGAAGTCGTCGAGCGCGAAGCGGCAGCCGAGGTCGCGCAGCTCGTGCATGAAACGCGACGCGACCTCCAGGTTGCGGACCGCGCTCGTCTCCGTGATCTCGAAGCACAGCAGCGTCGGGTCCAGCCCCGACGCCGACAGCTCGGCGATCGCGAACTCCACGAAGCGCTCGTCGGTGATCGACATCGCCGACAGGTTCACGTTGTATTCGACGTACTGGCGCCGTTCGAGCCGCGCGAGCCGCCGGATCACGTTACGCACGACCCAGCGGTCGATCATCGTCATGTGGCCGTAGCGCTCGGCGGCCGGCAGGAAGACCGGCGAGATCAGCTTGCCGTCGGCGTCCGGGATGCGCAGCAGGATCTCCGCGCGCTCCTGCGCGCCGTGCGCCGGCTGGATCGGCACGATGCGTTGCGCATACAACTGGAACGAATTCGTTTCGAGCGCCGTCTTCACGCGACGGCTCCACTGCATGTGATACGCCTGACGTCCCGAGTTCATGTCGCGCGAATCCGCGACGTGCACGCGGTTGCGGCCGCGGTCCTTCGCGATGTAGCACGCGATGTCGGCCATCTGCATCGCCTTCTCGACGCTCTCGGGCCGACAGGCGAGATCCAGCACGCCGATGCTCACGCTGATCTTGAACGGCTCGCCCTCCCACAGGAACGTGAAATCCTCGAGACACGCGCGGATGCGCTCGGCCTTGCCGTCGTCCGGCGAGCCGTTGCGGCCGGCCGGCAACAGGATGCCGAATTCGTCGCCGCCCAGCCGGCCGAACACGTCGTCGTCCGCGAGACAGCGCGCGAACACCGCGGTCGCGTCGCGCAGCAGCGCATCGCCGGCCGCGTGCCCGCACACGTCGTTGACTTCCTTGAATCCGTCCAGGTCGAGAACCATCAACATGCCGCCGCCGCGGTGGGTCAACGCGTCGCCCAGGCGCTGTTCGAACGCGGTGCGATTGATCAGACCGGTCAGCGCATCGTGCGACGCCTGCCAGGTCAGTTTCTCGATCAACTGGTATTCACGCGTCATGTCGCGCAGGATCAGCACGTAACCGACGCAGCGGCCCGCGGCGTTGTCCATTCTCGACAGCGATGCGCGCACCGACACCGCCGCGCCGCACACGCGGATCAGGTCGAGATCGCGGGTGAACGTGTGATCGCCGCTGTTGCTGAGCGACGCGAGCAGCTTGATCGACATGCCGGTCGACGTATCGATCAAGTCGAGCACGTCGTTGATCGGCTTGCCGACACACAGCCGCGACGGCGCGCCGAGCAGCTGCTCGGCCGCCGGATTGACGGTCTCGATGCTGCGCGTGAGGCCGATCGTGACGATCGCATCGGCCACCGAGCGCAGCGCCGCTTCCGCGAACGCCTGGCTACGGTCCAGCTCGGTCTGCATCGACGCCTGCTGGCGCTGCGCGCGGCTCGCCCATCGCACCGACAGCAGGACGATCAGCAGCGAGGCCGCGACGTACGACAGGAACAGCTGGATGACGGCCGAACGGAATTCGGCGCTCAGTTCGTCGGAAAAGCGTTTCGGCAGCGGCTCGATGTGCGAGTTGAAGTCCCAGACCGCGCGGTTCAGGCGGCTCGTGCGTCGAACGTCGTCCGCCCGCACGGACGCGCGCAGCGCGTTCGCGATCGCGCGCAGGTTGACCAGTTGCCGGTCCGCGTCCTCCCAGTATTGCAACGCGGCGTTCAGGCGCGCGAAGCTGCTCAGGATCGGATAGAACCACACCACCGCGACCGCATCGACGGGATTGATGCCCGCGTCGATCAGCGCCTGGCGCGCCGCGCGGTGGTCCGGCGGCACGCTGATCATCGCGCGGCGGGCGACGCCGAGAAACGTGAGGGTGCGGTCAACCGCCAGGTAATCGTCGAACAGCTTTTCGTCACCGGTCTGTCCGTAGCGGGTCAGCAGGATGATCTCGTCCTTCTGCGCCTTCGACCAGCTGCTTTCGCCGCCGACGTACACGCGCAGCGACATGATCACGATCAGGCTGACCGCGACGAACCCGGCCAGCGCGACGATCACGACGACGATCGGCAGGATGCCGAGCGCCGGACTCCATGGCCACACGTGAAACGAGCTGCGCTGACTCTGGAGCTTCGAAATGTTTTCCATACCTGATTGACTGCTTTTCTGATTCTTCTCGATACCGCCGGCCAGCCGCGTCGCGACGCGGCTTGCGCCCGGATCTCGCCCCTTCCCTGCGCGCGCCGCGCCGGCGCACACGCCGTCGCGGCGGCACGCCGGTGCCGGCCGCGCGGCAGGAGGCTGCGGCCACTAGGTCGTCCGGACGCGTCGCGACAGCCCGACACCGGCCCCGGTACCGGCATCGATCGCGAGAATGCGGCGCGTTTCGTCGCGGATGACCCGATGGCAGTCGCAGCCCTGCCCTTCGAGACGGGCGAGATCCGTCAGCACGATGGCGCCGCGATGCTGATGGATCAGGCCGAGCTCGTGGAGCTGTCGCACGGTATCCGTGATGGTCTCGCGGCGCACGCCCAGCATCTGCCCCAAAGTGCCGTGCGTGACCGGGATTTCGATGCTCCGCGAGCGCTCGTAGGCGATCAGCAGCCAGCGGCCCACCTGATGTCGCATCACGTGATGGCGGCTGCAGAACATGACCTGCGACGCCTGCGCCAGCACCAGCTGCATCCGCACGAAGACCTGCCGCCTGATCGCCGCCGATGCATCGCACGCGTCGACGAAGCGGCGCGCATGCAGCCGATACGCGAATCCGCCGTGATAGACGACGACGCGGCGCTGCATCGTGCTGCCGATCACGTCGTCGCACACGATGCCTTCGCGGCCGATCTCCGTCACGCCGAGCGTCGTCTTGCCGCCTGTCGTGTATTGAAGCGAAATACCCGCCGTCACCGGGAAATAGACGGCCTCCAGATTCTCGCCGGCGTCGCACAGCAGCTGGCCGGTCTTGAGATTCGAAAGCATCAAATGAGGCGCCAATTCCGCGCGGCTAATTCCGTCGAGCGCAGACAGGAATTGATTGGCACCAAGCGCATGCGGCAACTCGATGACATTGTCGGCCTGATGTATCACGGTGCACCTCGTACGTTGTATTGCTGCCCCTCGGCCACCGAATCTTCATGCAGCGTTAAAACGAACCGGTTTTCCGGTTTTGCCGTTTTCCTTACGGTCTAATTAAACAAAAAGGTATCACGCAGCCCTGTCGTTCGCGCCACTCCGGCTTTGTTACATGAAGTAATTTGACAGTTTCAGGCATTGCCAGAAGATATTTGCATGGTCAATCAATTATCGGAGATTTAAATACCGCCCTTGAAAAGACACTTTCCCGGAGAATCATTGAAAATTCCGAATAGTGGCCAATGCAACGAAATGCAGTTAATTCTGAAAATAAAAATCATTCCTCCATCGAAATAATGCGGACTGAGTGACATATCCCACACTTCTCCAACGGAGAACGTGGAAGATCCATGACGGCGCCTGCCCGGGATGCCGTCGCCGGGCGGCTATCGCGCGCGCTGGCGAGCGGTGATGTCCGCGCTGTCCGCGTCCAGCGACGCGGCGCGCAGTGCGTCCGCCGGATCCGGAAAATCGCGCTGCAGCAATTGCGCGAGCTGGGCATCGCGCGCATCGGGCCCAAGCTGCTGCGCGGCGAGCCGCTCACGTTCGGCCGCATGGTCGCGATAGCGCGCCTGCCACGCATCGTCGTCCTGCCGCAGCCGTACGACGCGTGCGGCGACGTCGGCGCCGAGCTGCGCACGCAGCGCATCGGGCGTCGCGCGCTGCGCGTCGAGCCGTGCAACCGTCGCGACCGCCTCGCGCTGCCGCGCGAGCCGCTCGTGCGCGTCGCGCATGTCCGCCGGCAACGACTGGTCGAGCGCCGCAATGCGTTCGCGCTTCTGCGCGTCGCTCAATGCCGGGTCGCGCGCAATCCGGATCCGGTCGAGGTCGTCATGCTGCTGCCGGAACTCGTCGGCGAAGAACGGCGCGCTCCAGTCGCCGAGCCAGCGGCTCGCGAGTGCCGCCCGTCGCTCGAGCTGGCCCGCGAGCGCGTCCGGATCGATACGCATGCCGGGCTGCACGGCGCCCGGCTGCGCATCGAGCGCGGCGAGACACGCGCGATAGCGCGGCCACAGGTCGAGCGCTTCGCGCTGTGCCTGCCCGCCGATCGGCTGCGCGGCGACCTCCCGCGCAACCAGCGCGTCGAGCGCGTCCGGCGTCAGGTCGTGCTGCGCGAGCAGGAAGTAATCGAAGAATTCCCGCACCGCACGCCGTTTCGCGAGACGCCCGTCCGGCCCGAGCGGCAGGCGCGGCGCGCGCGAACCCAGATCGGAAGGGCGTCGTGGAGGGGAAGAGGGTTAAGGTCAGTGGACGACCCCGCCGCCCCCGCATCCCCACACAAAACACAACCCCCCCCCACCCCCCCCCCCCCCCCCCCCCCCCCCCCCCCCCCCCCCAC
>NZ_JAAGPK010000043.1:0-51904 GCF_017104685.1 Burkholderia sp. Tr-20355
TAGAGTGGACGGTGTAGACGGTGTATGGCTCGGTGTCGATGTACACGTTGGCGCTCCCATCCTGCGTGTCGTTTTGATTGTTAATCAGCCGTGCCCCGCCCAGATCTACACTGCCCTTGACACTCTTGCCCTACACTACGCTCTTCCGATCGCGCGGCGCTCGACGGCTGGCGCGGCGGCGTCGTCATCGTCAGCCACGATCGTGCGCTGCTCGCCGGCGTGCAGCGCATCGTCGAGCTGACGCCGCACGGTGCGCGCTCGTATGGCGGCAACTACGCGCTCTACCGCGCGCAGCGCGACGCGGCGCAGCAGGCCGCCCAAGCGGCGCTCGACCATGCACGCACCGAGCGCGGGCGCGTACGGCGCAGGCTCGAACAGGAACACGACACGATCCAGCGTCACGCGGCCGCATCGCTGCGCGACGCGAAGACGGCGAACCTGTCGTCGGGGGCGAAGCAAAGCCGCAAGGGGGCGGCGCGCAACATCATGGGGGCCGTCCGGCGTCAACAGGGCGACTTCAAGGCGACGCTCGACGAACGCGTGCAGGAAGCGGCCGCGCGCGTCGAAGAAGATGCCCCCGTGCTCGTATCGCTGCCGGGTACCGAGGTCAGCGCGCGCCGCCAGCTGTTCACGCTCGACCGTGCGCAACCGCCGTGGCGCGTCGCGGGCGGCACCGGCGAAATCACGTGGTCCGCGAGCGGCCCCGTGCGCGTCGCGCTGACGGGCCCGAACGGCTGCGGCAAATCGACCTTGCTGAGGATGCTCGCGGGCGAACTCGAACCGCGCTCAGGTGCCTGCACGACGCACGTCAGCGCCGCCTATCTCGACCAGCGGCTCGCGCTGCTCGACCCCGAGCATTCGATCGTCGAGCAGTTGGGGCTGCTCGATACACCGCTCGCCGAAGGCGACCTGCGCAGCCGTCTCGCGTTGTTGCAGCTCGATGCAACGCGCGCGACGCAGCCCGCCCGGCAGCTGAGCGGCGGCGAACGGCTGAAGGCCGCGCTCGCCTGTGCGTTGTGGCGCGGCACGCCCGCGCAGCTGTTGCTGCTCGACGAGCCGACCAATCACCTCGATCTCGAATCGGTGCGTGCGATCGAAGCCGCGCTGGCCGGTTTCCCGGGCGCAATCGTGGTGGCGTCGCACGACGCCGCGTTTCTCGCCGCGCTCGAGCCGACGCACACGATGCAATGGCATCGCGACGGGTGGCGCTACGAACCCGTCGTGTAAGGACGACGAAGCGCGCTCAGCCGGCGGCGCGGAACCGCAGCACGCCGTCGTCGCCCTGCTCGCGCACGAGCTCGCCCGCGAGCCACAGCAGGTTCAGGTGCGCGAGGGCCTCGCCGAGCGCGAACGTCATCTGGTGGATGTCGAGCTCGCGGCGGCGGAACATGATCGGCACGATGTCGGCCGCGCTCGTCGGCTTTTCCGCGCACGCGACCCGCACTTCGGCGAGCCGCGCATCGTGGTGTTCGCGCAGCTGCGCGATGCGCGTGCGCACGCCGCGGAACGGCTTGCCGTGCGACGGCAGCACGAGCGTGTCGGCCGCCATCGTCTCGTAGCGGCCGAGCGACTGCAGGTACAGCGCGAGCGGGTTCCCTTCCGGCTCGAGGTCGAACACCGACACGTTCGTCGAGATGCGCGGCAGCACCATGTCGCCGGAAATCAGCACGCCGTCCGCTTCGCTGTGCAGCGCGCAATGTTCAGGCGAATGGCCGAAGCCGGTGACGACGCGCCACGTGCGCGCCCCGATCCCGACCGCGTCGCCTTCGCGCAGGCGGCGGTAGCGCGGCGGCACGGCCGGCACGAGATCCGAGTAGTAGCCGCGGCGGTTGCGCAGCTTGTCGAGCGCGGCGGGATCGGTCAGCCCGTGGCGCGCGAAGTGATCGGCGGCGGCCGCGCCGCCCGCGTTCGAGCCGTTGCCGGCCGCCATCAGGCAGCCGAACATGTATTCGCCGAGCGTCATCCACAGCCGCACGTTCCAGCGGCCCTGGTCGCCGCCTTCGCACAACCAGTTCGCGAGGCCGAAGTGATCGGGGTGGCAGTGCGTGACCAGCACGCGCAGCACCGGCAGGCCGTCGAGATGCGTGTCGAAGATCTGCTCCCAGTGCGCGCGGATCGCGTCCGACGAGATCCCGCAATCGACGATGGTCCAGCCTTGCTGCCCGTCGATCTCGTCGCGCAGCAGCCAGAGATTGATGTGATCGAGCGAGAACGGCAGCGGCATGCGCAGCCAGCGCACGCCGGGCGCGACCTCGAACGTGTCGCCCGCGGCAGGCAGCGTGTCGGCAAAGGGATAGTCGAGTTGGTGTTCCAGTGCGTTCATCGGTGGGGCGTCTCGTCGTTATCGGTGCGAATGCCCGCCGGCGGCAGGCACGGCGGGCGGTGCGTCGATTCTATCGCCGTCGTGCGAAACGCGTGCCCGGCGGCGGCCGGGCGGTCAAAAAAAGTTCGTGCCAGAATCGGTTCCGTACCCGTATCTTTACGCGAAGATGCACCGAACCGCACGCAACGGCGAACAACGCGCCGATTGGACGCCGTTGGCGCGTCACCCCGAAAGTCATTGAAACGCCGACTTGGGCGCTAAAATGGCGAGTGCTTACAGCCCCTCCCGAACGAGCCTGCACGCGATGAATCACTTCCCCAAACTGCTGTCGTCGCAGATCGGTTTCGACGTCGCGCAGACGATGCTCGAATACTTCGATCGCCATTACCGGATCTTCCGCGAAGCGGCGGTCGAGGCGAAGACGCTGTTCGAGCATTCCGACTGGCACGGGCTGCAGCGGCTCGCACGCGAGCGGATCACGTCATATGACGAGCGCGTGCAGGAATGCGTCGAGCTGCTGGAAGACGAATACGACGCGGAGAACATCGACGACGAAGTGTGGCAGCAGATCAAGCTGCACTACATCGGCCTGCTCACGTCGCACCGCCAGCCCGAGTGCGCGGAAACCTTCTTCAATTCGGTGTGCTGCAAGATCCTGCACCGGTCGTACTTCAGCAACGATTTCATCTTCGTGCGCCCGGCGATCTCGACCGAGTATCTCGAGAACGACGAGCCGGCCGCGAAACCGACCTACCGCGCGTACTATCCGGGCACCGACGGGCTCGCCGCCACGCTCGAGCGCGTCGTCACGAACTTCCAGCTCGAACCGGCGTTCGAGGATCTCCCGCGCGACATCGGCTGCGTGATGCAGGCGATCGACGACGAATTCGGCCACTTCGACGCGGCGCCGAATTTCCAGATCCACGTGCTGTCGTCGCTGTTCTTCCGCAACAAGAGCGCGTACATCATCGGCCGCATCATCAACGCCGACCGCGTGCTGCCGTTCGCGGTGCCGATCCGCCACGTGCGGCCGGGCCTGCTCGCGCTCGACACGGTGCTGCTGCGCCGCGACCAGTTGCAGATCATCTTCAGCTTCTCGCACTCGTACTTCCTCGTCGACATGGGCGTGCCGTCCGCGTACGTCGACTTCCTGTGCACGATCATGCCGGGCAAGCCGAAGGCCGAGATCTACACGTCGGTCGGCCTGCAGAAGCAGGGCAAGAACCTGTTCTACCGCGACCTGCTGCACCACCTGTCGCATTCGAGCGACCGCTTCATCATCGCGCCCGGGATCAAGGGCCTCGTGATGCTCGTGTTCACGCTGCCGTCGTTCCCGTACGTGTTCAAGATCATCAAGGACCACTTCCCGCCGCCGAAGGAAACGACGCGCGCGCAGATCATGGAGAAGTACCAGCTCGTGAAGCGCCACGACCGCCTCGGGCGGATGGCCGACACGCTCGAGTATTCGAGCGTCGCGCTGCCGCTCGCGCGGCTCGACCACGCGCTCGTGCGCGAGCTCGAGAAGGAAGTGCCGTCGCTGCTCGAATACGAGGACGACAACCTCGTGATCAAGCACCTGTACATCGAGCGCCGGATGACGCCGCTGAACCTGTACCTGCAGAACGGCAGCGACGCGGACGTCGAGCACGGCGTGAAGGAATACGGCAATGCGGTGAAGGAGCTGATGAAGGCGAACATCTTCCCGGGCGACATGCTGTACAAGAACTTCGGCGTCACGCGCCACGGCCGCGTCGTGTTCTACGACTACGACGAGATCGAGTACCTGACCGACTGCAACGTGCGCCGCGTGCCGCCGCCGCGCAACGAGGAAGACGAGCTGTCCGGCGAACCGTGGTATACCGTCGGCCCGCACGACATCTTTCCGGAGACCTACGGACCGTTCCTGCTCGGCGACCCGCGCGTGCGCGACGTGTTCATGAAGCACCACGCGGACTTCTTCGATCCCGCGCTGTGGCAGGCGAGCAAGGACCGCCTGATGCAGGGCGAATTGCCCGATTTTTATCCGTACGACGCAGCGCTGCGCTTCAACGTGCGCTACCCCGCGCGCTTCGGCGCGACGGACCAGAACGACGGCGAAGGCGATGCGCAGCGCGCCGCCTGACGCCGCGGACACCGAACCTGCCGATCGATCCGATATCGATCCGATTTCCGTCAACGGAATCCACACCGATGAATACCCCAGACAATCCGCTCTCACATCTGTTCGACAACAACGAAGCCTGGGTCAAGCGCAAGCTCGAGGACGATCCGCAATTCTTCGCGCGCCTCGCCGACCAGCAGGCGCCGGAGTACCTGTGGATCGGCTGCTCGGATTCGCGCGTGCCCGCGAACCAGATCATCGGCCTGCCGCCGGGCGAAGTGTTCGTGCACCGCAACATCGCGAACGTCGTCGTGCACAGCGACCTGAACTGCCTGTCGGTGATCCAGTTCGCGGTCGACATCCTGCGCGTGAAGCACATCATGGTCGTCGGCCACTACGGCTGCTCCGGCGTGAACGCGGCGCTGCTCAACCGGCGCGTCGGCCTCGCGGACAACTGGCTGCATCACGTGCAGGACGTGCGCGAGCGTCACGCGGCGCTGCTCGAGGACTGGCCGGTCGGCGAAGCGCGCTATCGCCGCCTGATCGAGCTGAACGCGATCGAGCAGGTCGTCAACGTATGCCGCACGACGATCGTCAACGACGCGTGGGCCCGCGGCCAGTCGCTCACCGTGCACGGGCTCGTGTACGGCGTGCACGACGGCCGGATGCGCAACCTCGGGATGGCCGTGTCGAACTTCGACGCGCTCGACGAGACCTACAAGCGCTGCGTGGCCGCGCTCACCGCCGGCGGCAACCATGCGCCGGACAACGACATGATCGCGGCGGACGCCGCGCGGCGGCTCGAAGGCGTCGCGCAGGCGGTCGCCGCCACGCTGAAGCCGTGCGACGACGCGCAGTAACGCGGCATGCGCGTGGCGGCCGCCGTCACGCGGCCGCGACCCATTTCGAACGGATCTGACACCGGCACCGCCCAGGCGGCGCCCAGGAAAGGAGCGACGGGCATGAAAACCGTATTGATCGTCGGCGCATCGCGCGGCCTCGGCCGCGAATTCGTCCGGCAGTACCGGCGCGACGGCTGGAACGTGATCGCGACCGCGCGCGACGAAGCGTCGCTCGACGCGCTGCGCGCGCTCGGCGCGCACGCGCATGCGCTCGACATCGCGCGGCCCGAGCAGATCGCGGCGCTCGGCTGGAAGCTCGACGGCGAACGGCTCGATGCGGCCGTGCTCGTGTCGGGCGTGTACGGGCCGCGCACCGAAGGCGTCGAGACGATCACGGCCGAGGATTTCGACGCGGTGATGCATACGAACGTGCGCGGGCCGATGCAGCTGCTGCCGATCCTGCTGCCGCTCGTCGAGGACGCGCGCGGCGTGCTGGCGGTCGTGTCGAGCCGGATGGGCAGCATCGCCGAGGCGACCGGCACGACCGGCTGGCTGTACCGCGCGAGCAAGGCCGCGCTGAACGATGCGCTGCGCATCGCGTCGCTGCAGACGCGCCATGCCGCGTGCATCTCGCTGCACCCCGGCTGGGTGCGCACCGACATGGGCGGCGCGCAGGCCGCGATCGCCCCGGAAACGAGCGTGACCGGCATGCGCCGCGTGATCGCGGAATCCGGTGCGGACGTGTCGCAGGCCAACGGCCGCTTCTTCCAGTACGACGGCATCGAGCTGAGCTGGTGAGCCGAACCGACAACCGAACGTCGTTAATTCCCGTTTCGCATGATTTTGAACCGACCTGACGCGTGCCCGTGCGGCGGCGCGTCCCCCGCGCCCGCCGGCAAAGCGCCGGCGCCGCGCTATGCGGCGTGCTGCGGCCGCTTCATCGACGGCGGCGAGGCCGCGCCGACCGCGCTCGAGTTGATGCGCTCGCGGTACAGCGCGTACGTACTCGGCGCGACCGACTACCTGCGCGCAACCTGGGCCGCGCGCACCTGCCCGCCCGATCTCGATACCGACCCCGACGCCCCCGACGCGCCGCGCTGGCTCGGCCTCGCGGTCAAACGCCATGCGCCGCTCGACGAACGCCACGCGGAGGTCGAATTCGTGGCCCGCTACAAGGTCGGCGGGCGCGCTCACCGGCTCCACGAGACGAGCCGTTTCGAGCGCGACGAGCACGGTTTCTGGCGTTACGTCGACGGCGAAGTAAGTGATCGCTGACAAATAGTTGCTGTGTCAGACGCCGGGTAATTCCCGCATTGCACAACCCGATTTTGTCGGGCTAGGATGACCTCGAATTGGTCATGTTGCATGGCAGGGCTTACGAATGGCGTTCAGCAAGGTATTGGTGGGATGGATGGCGGCCGGCGCGCTGTCGGCCGCTCAGGCCGGTGCGCTGCCGAACGCAACGCCGGGTGCGGGCGCGAGCGGCTCGCTCGCCCATGCCGAGCGCTTCGATTACGGCGACTCGAACCTGCCGCAGGTCGCGGCCGATCTCAACGAACAGATTCTCCGCATCCCGGCCGACGCTTCGGGCGCCGTCACGCTCGAGGCGACGCTCTTCAAGCCGGACGGCCCCGGCCCGTTCCCGCTCGTCGTCTTCAACCACGGCAAGAACACCGGCGATCTGCATCTGCAGCCGCGCAGCCGGCCGCTCGCGTTCGCGCGCGAATTCGTGCGCCGCGGCTATGCGGTGATCGCGCCGAACCGCCAGGGCTTCGCCGGCTCGGGCGGCACGTACCAGCAGGAAGGCTGCAACGTCGGCAAGAACGGCCTCGCGCAGGCCGCCGACGTCGACGCGACGGTGCGCTACATGTCGCACCAGCCGTACGTCGATGCGTCGCGCATCGTCGTCGCCGGCACGTCGCACGGCGGCCTCGCGTCGGTCGCGTACGGCACCGAAGCCGCGCCGGGCGTGCGCGGCATCATCAACTTCTCGGGCGGGCTGCGCCAGGACCTGTGCGACGGCTGGCAGCGCAACCTGGTCGATGCGTTCGACCAGTACGGCGCGCACACGGCCGTGCGCTCGCTGTGGCTGTACGGCGACAACGATTCGGTCTGGACGCCCGCACTCGTCGCGCAGATGCACGACGCGTACGTGTCGCACGGCACCCAGGCGCTGTTCATCGATTTCGGCCGCTACAAGGACGACGCGCACCGCCTGATCGTCGATCGCGACGGCGTGCCCGTGTGGTGGCCGGCCGTGCATGCGTTCCTCGCGGAACTGAACCTGCCGACCTCGGTGCGCTACGCGGTCGCGAACCCGCACGAGCCGAAGGCCACCGGTTATGCGTCGATCGATGCGGTCAACGCGGTGCCGTATGTCGACGAAGCCGGCCGCGAAGGCTATCGCCGCTTCCTGAACCAGCATCCGAGCCGCGCGTTCGCGGTATCGTCGGAAGGCGCGTGGTCGTGGGCGGAAGGCGGCGACGACCCGATGGCGCTCGCGCTCGACAACTGCGCGAAGCAGGGCGCGGGCGCGTGCCGGCTGTATGCGGTCAACGACCGGGTCGTGTGGAACACGACGCAGACGGCCGACAACGGCGACGCCAACACGCGCGACGCCGATACGCACGCACTCGCTTCGCGCTGACGCGCGGCGGATCGTCCGCCGCGCCCGTTCCGCCCGATCCGGCACCTCCTTCCGCCTTGCCCCTGCTCGCGGCCATGCGGCATGCCGCCCCGCCTGCCCTGCCGGCCGCCCCTGTTCGCCGCTGATTCCGTAGACCATTCGGCCGCCGCCTCGCGTGCGTGGCGTCACGCCGCCCCCTCGCGCCGGTCTTCGATCCCCGTTTTTCCCGGTCATGCCGGCGCGCGGCCCGCGATTTTTTTCTGTCAGGGGGGCTCACTCGAACGTCGTCATCTACGGTTATTTTCCCGCATCCGCCGCGTTCGGTTCCGAGCCCCCCCGAACTGCGCCGAACTCCCGCCCGGCAAGGCTTTGCGGGGTTTGTAACCGCTAGTGCAACGTCCGGCGGAACACGCTAATCTCACCGCGTTTCGTGTTCCGCCGCGCGGCATCCGTCGATGCCGCGCGGCCGTTTTACCCCCCGGAGTCGCCTTGAGTACGCCAGCCACCGACGACTGGGTCGCGCGCAGCCTGCGCGCGGTCTGGCATCCCTGCACCCAGATGAAGCATCACGAGCGCCTGCCGCTCGTCCCCGTCGCGCGCGGCGCGGGCGTGTGGCTGTACGACCGTGACGGCCGCCGTTACTTCGACGCGATCAGCTCGTGGTGGGTCAACCTGTTCGGCCATGCAAACCCGGACATCAACGCGGCGCTGAAGGACCAGCTCGACACGCTCGAGCACGCGATGCTCGCCGGCTGCACGCACGAGCCCGCGATCGAGCTCGCCGAACGGCTGCACGCGCTCACCGCGCGCACGCTCGGCCATGCATTCTTCGCGTCGGACGGCGCGTCGGCCGTCGAGATCGCGCTGAAGATGAGCTTCCACGCGTGGCGCAACCGCGGCCGCGCGAACAAGCAGGAATTCGTCTGCGTCGCGAACAGCTATCACGGCGAGACGATCGGCGCGCTCGGCGTGACCGACGTCGCGCTGTTCAAGGATGCGTACGATCCGCTGATCCGCCATGCGCACGTCGTCGCATCGCCCGATGCACGCGGCGCGCTGCCGGGAGAAACGGCCGCCGACGTCGCGGGCCGCGCGCTCGCGGACGTGCGGCGCCTGTTCGTCGAACGCGGCGAGCGCATCGCCGCGCTGATCGTCGAGCCGCTCGTGCAGTGCGCGGCCGGCATGGCGATGCACGATCCGTCGTACGTGCGCGGGCTGCGCGCCCTCTGCGACGAATTCGGCGTGCACCTGATCGCCGACGAGATCGCGGTCGGCTGCGGTCGCACCGGCACCTTCTTCGCGTGCGAGCAGGCCGGCGTCTGGCCCGATTTCATGTGCCTGTCGAAAGGCATCAGCGGCGGCTACCTGCCGCTGTCGCTCGTGCTCACGCGCGACGACGTGTACGCGGCGTTCTACGACGACGACACGACCCGCGGCTTCCTGCACTCGCACTCGTACACCGGCAACCCGCTCGCGTGCCGCGCGGCGGTCGCGACGCTCGACCTGTTCACGCGCGACGACGTGCTCGCGCAAAACATCCGCAAATCGGCAGCGCTGCGCGCGGCGCTGGCGCCGCTCGACGCGCATCCGCGGGTGCGCCACCTGCGCGCGCGCGGCACGCTGTTCGCATTCGACGTCGCGCTCGACGGCGACGCGGCGCGCGGCTTCTCGCGGCGCTTCTTCGAACACGCGCTGGCGCGCGAGCTGCTGCTGCGCCCGATCGGCACGACCGTGTACCTGATGCCGCCGTACGTGATGAGCGACGACGACATCGCATGGCTCGCGCAGCGCACGCGCGACACGCTCGACGCGACGCTGGAGGACATCGGCCGATGAGCCTGCTCGACACCCTGCAACGCGGCCTCGCCGATCTCGACGCGCAAGGGCTGCGCCGCGTGCGCCGCATCGCCGACACCGCGTGCGACGCACGCATGACCGTGAACGGCCGCGAGATCGTCGGCTTCGCGAGCAACGACTACCTCGGCCTCGCCGCGCATCCGGCGCTCGTCGCCGCGTTCGCCGAAGGCGCGCGGCGCTACGGCTCCGGCAGCGGCGGCTCGCACCTGCTCGGCGGCCATTCGCGCGCGCACGCGACGCTCGAGGATGAACTCGCGGGCTTCGCGGGCGGCTTCTCGGATGCACCGCGCGCGCTGTACTTCAGCACCGGCTACATGGCGAACCTCGCCGCGATGACGGCGCTCGCCGGCCAGGGCGCGACGATCTTCTCCGACGCGCTAAACCACGCATCGCTGATCGACGGCATGCGGCTGTCGCGCGCGAACGTGCAGGTCTATCCGCACGCGGATACGGCCGCGCTCGCCGTGCTGCTCGACGCCTCGGATGCCGAAACGAAACTGATCGTCAGCGATACCGTGTTCAGCATGGACGGCGATCTCGCGCCGCTCGCCGAACTCGTCGCGCTGGCCGAACGCCACGGCGCGTGGCTCGTCGTCGACGATGCGCACGGCTTCGGCGTGCTCGGCCCGCAGGGCCGCGGCGCCCTGGCCGCCGCCGCGCTGCGTTCGCCGCATCTCGTGTACGTCGGCACGCTCGGCAAGGCGGCCGGTGTCGCGGGCGCGTTCGTGATCGCGCATGAAACCGTGATCGAATGGCTGATCCAGCGCGCGCGCAGCTACATCTTCACGACGGCCGCGCCGCCGGCCGTCGCGCATGCGGTATCGGCCAGCCTGAAGGTCATCGCGGGCGACGAAGGCGACGCGCGACGCGCGCACCTCGCCGCGCTGATCGACCGCACCCGCGCGCTGCTGCGCAACACGCGCTGGCAGCCGGTCGACTCGCACACGGCCGTGCAGCCGCTCGTGATCGGCAGCAACGACGCCACGCTCACGGCGATGCGCGCGCTCGACGCGCACGGCCTGTGGGTGCCCGCGATCCGGCCGCCGACCGTGCCGGCCGGCACGTCGCGGCTGCGCGTGTCGCTGTCGGCCGCGCATTCGTTCGACGATCTCGCGCGGCTCGAAGCCGCGTTGATCCAGGCCAGCGAGGAAGCCGCATGAACCCCGCCCCGCTCTCCCTGTTCGTCACCGGCACCGACACCGAGATCGGCAAGACCTTCGTCTCGGCCGCGATGCTGCACGGCTTCGCGCGGCGCGGCCTGCGCGCGGCCGCGCTGAAGCCCGTCGCGGCCGGCGCGTACGAACGCGACGGCGTCTGGCGCAACGAGGACGCCGACCAGCTCGATGCGGCCGCGAACGTCGTGCTGCCGCCCGAGCTGCGCACCCCGTTCCTGCTGAAGGCGCCGGCCGCGCCGCACATCGTCGCCGCGCGGGAAGGCGTGACGCTCGACATCGACACGATCGTCGCGTGCCATCGCGAGGCGCTGACGCGCGCGGACATCGTCGTCGTCGAAGGCGCCGGCGGCTTTCGGGTGCCGCTCACCGACACACGCGACATGGCCGACCTCGCGGTCGCGCTCGGCGTACCGGTCGTGATGGTGGTCGGCGTGCGGCTCGGCTGCATCAGCCACGCGCTGCTGACGGCAGACGCGATTCGCCAGCGCGGCCTCGCGCTCGCGGGCTGGGTCGCGAATCATGTCGACCCGGCGATGTCGTTCCCGGACGAGAACGTCGCGACGCTGCGCGACTGGCTCGCCCGCGAGCATCGCGCCCCGCTCATCGGCCGCATTCCGTACATGGCGCCGGCCGCGCCCGAATCCGCCGCGGCGATGCTCGACATCGACGCGCTCGTCGAGTCGCTGCGCACCGCGCGGCGTTGACCCAACCGAATCCCCATTCCCGCCCAGGACAGGAAACCGAAATGACCCAAGCCCAGACCGCCGCCGTGCAACCCGACGCGATTCCCGTGGCCGCACCGGCCCCGCAGCGCTGGCGCGTCGCCGACGTCGTCGCGCTGTTCGCGCTGCCGTTCAACGACCTGATCTTCCGCGCGCAGCAAGTGCATCGCGAACATTTCGACGCGAACGCGGTGCAGCTGTCGACGCTGCTGTCGATCAAGACGGGCGGCTGCGAGGAAGACTGCGGCTACTGCTCGCAATCGTCGCATCACGACACGGGCCTGAAGGCCGAGAAGCTGATGGACGTCGACGCGGTGCTCGACGCCGCGCGCGCCGCGAAGGCGAACGGCGCGAGCCGCTTCTGCATGGGCGCCGCATGGCGCAATCCGAAGGAACGCCACATGCCGGCGCTGACCGAGATGGTGCGCGGCGTGAAGGAACTCGGCCTCGAGACCTGCATGACGCTCGGCATGCTCGAGGACGAACAGGCGCAGCAGCTCGCGAACGCCGGCCTCGACTACTACAACCACAACCTCGACACGTCGCCGGAGTTCTACGGCCAGGTGATCTCGACGCGCACGTACCAGGACCGCCTCGACACGCTCGACCGCGTGCGCGACGCCGGCATCAACGTGTGCTGCGGCGGCATCATCGGGATGGGCGAATCGCGCCGCGAGCGCGCGGGCCTGATCTCGCAGCTCGCGAACCTGAACCCGTATCCGGATTCGGTGCCGATCAACAACCTCGTCGCGATCGAAGGCACGCCGCTCGAAGGCACCGCGCCGCTCGATCCGTTCGAGTTCGTGCGCACCATCGCGGTCGCGCGCATCACGATGCCGAAGGCCGTCGTGCGCCTGTCGGCCGGCCGCGAGCAGCTCGACGACGGGCTGCAGGCGTTGTGCTTCCTCGCCGGCGCGAACTCGATGTTCTACGGCGACCAGCTGCTGACGACCAGCAATCCGCAATCGCAGAAGGACCGCGCGCTGTTCGAGCGCCTCGGCATCCGCGCGAGCGACGCGGACGCGATGTCGGCCAGCGCGTAAGCGACCTCGGCCGGCGGGCCGGGTTCGCCGACGAAACAACCGGGGCACGCCCCGGTTTTTTTTCATCCGATGGTCTGCACCGGGTTGCCGTTCGCGTCGCGGATCATCGTCTTTTCCACGCGCCAGCGCACGCCGTCGAGCCCGTCGATCGCATACTCGCCGGCGCGCGGCTTCAGCGTGCGCGCCAGCGCCCGCACCGTCGCGTCGGTCAGGCGCAGCGTCAGCGTGCCGTCTTCGTCGGTCACGCCGTTCGCGTCGGCGCGCACGAATCGCACCGCGCCGTCATGGCCGACCAGGCGAAACGACCGGTCGAACGGCAACCGCAACGGCAGCAACGCGACGAGTTCCTCGACCTGCCGTGCGCCGACGGTGATCTCGATCACGGGCGCGCGCAGCAGCCGCTTGCGCGTGCCCCATCCGAGCACGTCGGTGAACAGGTAGCCGCTCGCCGAGCCGTCGCGCTGCGTGCCGGCATCGACCTGCTCGCGCACGTCCGCCCGTTCGAGCAGCGACGCGCGGCCGAGATCGGTCACCCAGAGCGGCATGTGCGGCAGCAGCGCGTCGAGCAGCGCGCGCGTGCGCCAGCGCTTCGCGGCGCGCTCTTCGTCGAGCGTGAGCCCGACGACCTGCAGGAACGCGAGACGGCCGTGCGGCGTGTCGATCGCCGGCAGTTCCGGATCGAACGCGAAACCCATCGAGCAGAGCGCCGTGCCGGTATCGAGCGCGATCGGGCCGTTGGCCGTCATCCAGTGGCCATCGTCGAACGCATTGCCGCTCTCGAACACGTAGCGCGCGAGATTCTGCAGGAAGCTGAACACCCAGCGCGGCGGCTCGTCGTCGCCGGCCGCGCACGCGACGCGCATCGTCAGCTCGAACCCGAAGCCGCTGACGGCCGGATCGTCGGACGCCTTCTCGTACAGCTCGCTCAGCCCGTACGTGACGAAGTGCCAGTGCGGCACGGGCGCCGCGCGCTTCCACACGCTGATCCCGTCGAGCGGGTCGGGGCCGCCGAGCCGCCACTTGACCAGCGTGCCGTAGTGCTTCGGCGCCTGGCCCGGATAAAGGCGGGCCAGCGCGCCGTCGATCGCGTCCCAGCCGGGGGCGGCGTCGTCCGGTGTGTCGTGGGTTGCGTCGGTCATGTGGCCCTCGCCCTCGATGCGTGTTCTGGTGCGTGGTGCCGCCGCGCCCGTCACACGTGCGACGTCGCGCCGTCGAGCGCCGCGCGCACGCGCCCGACGCGCTGTTCGTCGACGGGCGCCAGCACCTCGCCGCGCGGCCGCACACCCGAGCCGAAATGCACCGCGCGCACGCCGGTCGCGCGAACGAAATCGCCGACCGCGTCGATCGTGAGCCCCGAGCCGGCCAGCACCGTGCAGGTCGAACCGGCGGCCTGCCGCACCAGCCGCGTGATCGTCGCGACGGCATCGAGCACCGACGGATGGCCGCCCGACGTCAGCACGGACGTGACGGCCGGCACGCGCAGCAGCGCGTCGAACGCGGCGTTGAGATCGCGTGCGACGTCGAAGGCACGGTGGAACGTGAGCGCCCGGCCGTCCGCGGCGGCCGCGATGCGGGCCAGCGCCTCGAGATCGACGTCGCCGCGCGCGTCGAGCGCGCCGAACACGACACCGTTCGCGCCGGCCGCGACGGCCGCGCGCACGTCGCGCTCGATCACGCGCAGATCGTCGGCGTCATAGACGAACGACCGGCTGTGCGGTCGCACGATCACGTTGACGGGAATCGGCACGGCGGCCACGACGGCCTCGATCAGGCCGACGCTCGGCGTCAGCCCGCCTTCGGTGATCGCGGTCACGAGTTCGAGGCGGTCGGCGCCCGCGCGGGCGGCGGCCCTTGCATCGCCGACGGTCGTGGCGATCACTTCGAGAAGCACGGAAGAAGCGGCATGTCGGTTCATGGGCGGCCCGCGAATCGTCTGGACAATTCGCGCATCCTAGCCGAGCCGCGTGACGGACGCCAGCGTGACGGCGGCCGTCCCGCGCCGCCGCGCCCCGATCGCCGCATGCGATCCGGGCGGTGCTAGCCGGCGTCCGCTTCGTCGTCGACCCAGTCGATATCGCCGCACAGCACGCGCTGCGCATCGCCGACGCGCACGGCCACCGACAGCGTCACGCACGGCTGCGCCTCGTTGATCGACAGGTACGGCCGCGTAACCTGCACGCGTCCCGGCTCGGCGATCGCCGAACGGAAATACGGGCGACGCAGCCAGTTCGCGCCCTGCGCGTCGGCCAGCGGCGAGAAGCGCGCCTCGCTCAGCGCGCGATCGGCGCGCAGCACGACGTTGCGTCCCGACTGGCGGCCGTGCGCGTCGAGCAGGAAGCAGCGCGCGGCCGCGTCGAGCGCGAGGAAGTTCCAGCACACCTCGTCGAGCGGCTCGCCGGCCGCGAGACGCTCGGCCGCCCGCTCGAACGCGCGCAGATACGGCGCGAGCCGCTGCGCGTCGCGCCGCTCGCGCGCTTCGGTCTGCTGACGGAAGCGCTCGGTCAGCTCGCCGATGCAGCCCGTCGCGGTCGCGCTGTCCGGCAGCCCCGGCGCCGGGCGCCCGAAGTAGTAGCCCTGCACGAAATCGGCCTCGCACGACAGCGCGATCTGCGCCTCGTGCTCGGTCTCGATCCCTTCGACGAGCACGAGCTTGCCGGCCTCGTGCAGCAACGTGACGAGCCCGTGCAGGATCGCGGTGAGCCCGGTGCGGTGTGCCGCGTGCGACAGCATGATCCGGTCGAGCTTCACGATGTCCGGGTTCAGCTGCCAGATCCGTTCGAGGTTCGAATGACCGGCGCCGAAATCGTCGAGCGCGATCAGGAAGCCATGCGTGCGGAATTCACGCACGGCCTCCGCGAGGCGCTCGACGTCTTCCGCGCGCTGCTCGAGCACTTCGAGCACGATGCGGCGCGGCGGCATGCCGAGCCGTTTCAGGTTCGCGAGCAGCGCGGCCGCCTGGAACGGATCGGTCAGCACGCCCGGATGGACGTTGAGAAACAGCCATTCGCGCTCGGCGCCGAGCAGCGCGAAGTTCTCGAGATGCAGCGCCTGCGCGAGCCGGTCGAGCTGCAGCAGCTCGCCCCGGCGGGCGGCTTCGCCGAACACGTCGAGCGGCGACACCGCGCGGTCGAGCGCATCGTGCGCGCGCAACAGCGCCTCGTAGCCGACCGCACGCTGGTGCGACAAGCTGAATATCGGCTGGAATACGGTCGTCAGCGTCAGGTCGTGATGCTGCGTGGCCAGACGTTCGAAGCCGGAACTCATCTCCCGCTCGAACCGGTACGGCGACGCGGCGGACGGACGCTCCTGTTGAACGATCGTCATGCCTTCCTCCTGGTCGCGCCGTCCGACGAAGCGGACAGTACGTGCAATGTCATGGTTGGACCCTCGGTTGCCCGATCGAAGCCGGGCGGCTGCCACCTTCAAGCAAGCTCCGTGCAAGGCGCCGACAACCCATATGCCATGCGGCTGCGCCGGGCCATCGCACCACCTTGGCACACGCCCGACGCACCATCTTCGTGCGCGCGCACCGGCCGCTCGAGCGCAGCCGTCACGTCGGCACGCTACACTCCGTACGATCGTTTCATTCCCCGTATTCGCCGTATCGATGGAAATCGTCTTCACAGTCCTGATTCTGCTGCTGACCGTTGCGCTGTCCGGCGCCGTCACGCGCAACCTGCCTTTGCAACTGCCGCTGCCGCTGATGCAGATCGCGTTCGGCGCGCTGCTCGCATGGCCGAAGCTGAACCTGCACGTCACGTTCGACCCCGAAATCTTCATGCTGCTGTTCATTCCGCCGCTGCTGTTCGCGGACGGCTGGCGGATTCCGAAACGCGAGCTGTACCTGCAGCGCCGCGCGATCCTGATGCTCGCGTTCGGGCTCGTGTTCATGACGGTACTCGCAGTGGGCTACTTCGCGCATTGGCTGATTCCCGAGTTGCCGCTGCCGATCGCGTTCGCGCTCGCGGCCGTGCTGTCGCCGACCGACGCGGTCGCGTTGTCCGGCATCGCCGGCAAGGGCCGGATCCCGCCGCAACTGATGCACATCCTCGAAGGCGAGGCGCTGATGAACGACGCGTCGGGCCTCGTCGCGCTGAAGTTCGCGATCGCGGCCGCGCTGACCGGCGTGTTCTCGCTGCGCGCCGCGTCGGTCACGTTCGTGATCGTCGCCGCCGGCGGCCTCGCGACGGGCGCGATCGTGTCATGGGTGTTCAGTGCGCTGTCGACGCGTTTCCTGAACGCCGAGCAGGAAGGCGATCCGGCCCCCGGCATCGTGATGACGCTGCTCGTGCCGTTCGCGGCCTACCTGTTCGCCGAGCATCTCGATCTGTCGGGCGTGCTCGCGGCCGTGTCGGCGGGGATGATGATGAATTACACGAGCTTCTCGCGCAAAAGCACGGTCGCGTCGCGCGTGCGTGCCGAAAGCACGTGGGCGATGATCGAGTTCGTGTTCAACGGCATGGTGTTCATCATGCTCGGGCTGCAGTTGCCGCACATCATCGGCCGCGCGCTCGTCGATGCGCACCACACGAGCGACGCGCTGGTCGGCCGGATGATCTTCAACGTGTGCGCGATGATGCTCGCGCTGTATGCGATCCGCTTCCTGTGGGTCTGGCTGCTGCGCTGGTTCGCGAGCCGCCGCGCCGCGCGCCAGGGCCTCGCGGGCACGATGGCCGGCGTGCGCACGATCGCGGTGATGACGGTCGGCGGCGTGCGCGGCGCGGTCACGCTCGCGGGCGTGCTGTCGATCCCGGTCGCGCTGTCCGACGGCGCGCCGCTGCCGGGGCGCGACACAGCGATCTTCGTCGCGTCGGCCGTGATCCTCGGCTCG
Organism: Burkholderia sp. Tr-20355; assembly: GCF_017104685.1. Classification (NCBI taxonomy): domain Bacteria; kingdom Pseudomonadati; phylum Pseudomonadota; class Betaproteobacteria; order Burkholderiales; family Burkholderiaceae; genus Burkholderia; species Burkholderia sp. Tr-20355. The sequence goes on from NZ_JAAGPK010000043.1 coordinate 17,521, forward strand.
CTGATCGTCGCGGTGATCGGCCTGCCGCTGCTGTTGCGCGGCGTGCGCTCGACGCGCAACCCGCTCGGCGACGAGGAGCGCACCGCGCGCGCGGCCGCCGCGCAGGCCGCGATCCGCGCGATCGATTCGTCGCACGATGCGATCTCGGCCGGTCTCGACGAATCGGGCGCCGCGCGCTGCGCGGACATCTCCGCACGCGTGATGGACCAGTACCGCCGCCGGCTCTCCGCGCTGGCCGAGGACGGCCCCACGCCGCGCGCGGAAGCGAAGCAGGCCGAAACGATGGAGCTGCAGATGCGGATCGCGGCCGTGCGCGCGGAGCGCTCCGCGCTGTACCGGCTGCGCAGCGACAGCAAGATTTCCGACGAGACGCTGACGAAGCTGATCCGCGAGATCGACCTGTCGGAAACCGCGCTGTCGACGCGCAAGAAAGGCATCCTCTGACTGACGGGCCGGAAACGGCCCGCGCACAACGGCCGGGACGCATGAAAAAACGGCGACGCCCAGGCATCGCCGTTTTCACTTCCCCACACGTTCGCGTTACTTCGCGACGACGACCGGAATCCCCTTCAGCATCCCCGCGCCCTTCATCTCGTCGAGCGCGTGCTGCACGGCCGCGCTCGTCGCCGCATCGATGCCGAGCTGCAGCGCGAGCTCGCGCTCCGCGCGCTTCACGCCGGCCAGGTTGCGCACCTTCACGTGACCGAAGCCGCGCACGCGGGCGTGCAGGTCGGCCAGTTGCACGACCTGCGCCGCATTGCCGGCCGTCATCGCGGCGAACGCACGCGCGAGCGTCGTCTCGTAGTCGTCGGCCAGCGCGCGCTCCATCTTGCGCTCGACGGTGCGGCCGAACGGGTCGAGCCAGGTGCCGCGCAGGCTGCGCACGCGCGCCAGCATGCCGAACACCGGCCACATCCACTGGCCGAACACGCGCTTCCTCGGCGCGCTGCCGTCGCGGCTGGCCTTCGCGACCGTCGGCGGCGCGAGGTTGAACTTCACGCGGTACGCCTGCCCCGGCACGCCTTCGAACTGCGCCTCGAGCGCGGTACGGAACGCATCGTCCGTGTACAGCCGCGCGACTTCGTATTCGTCCTTTACCGCGAGCAGCCGGTAGAACGTCGTCGCGACCGCGCGCGTCAGCGCGTCGTCGCCCTTCGCGCGGGCGGCGTTCACGAGCGCACGGTAGCGCTCGACGTAACGCGCGCCGCCGTAGGCGTCGAGACGCGCTTCGCGATCGGCGATCAGCCCGGCGAGCGTCTCGGGCGCCGCATGCACGGCCACCGTGTGACGCGCGTTCCACAACGCGTCGAGGCCCGCCGCGTCGCCGGCCGCCATCCGGCCGATCGAGAACGCGAGCTTGTTCATCGGCACCGCGACGTTGTTCAGCTCGATCGCGCGCATCATCGCGGCGAGCGACACCGGCACGAGGCCGAGCTGCCACGCGTAACCGAGCATCAGGATGTTCGCGCCGATCGAATCGCCGAGGAACTTCGCGGCGAGCGCCTGCGCGTCGCAGCTCGACAGGTAGCCGTCGCCGGCCGCGTGATGCATCTTCTCGAGCAGCGCATCCGCATGCAGGTTCGCATCCGGGTTCTGCACGAACGACGCGTTCGGGATCCGGTGCGTGTTGACGACGATCCGCGTGCGCTCGTGACGCACCGTCTGCAGCGCTTCCGCGCTCGCGCCGACGACCATGTCGCACGCGAGCAGCACGTCGGCCTGCTGCGTGTCGATGCGCACCTGGTTCAGCCACCGGTCGCTCGATGCGATCCGCACGAACGACAGCACCGAGCCGCCCTTCTGCGCGAAGCCCATGAAGTCGAGCACCGATGCGCTCTTGCCTTCGAGGTGCGCGGCCATGCTGATCAGCGCGCCGACCGTCACGACGCCCGTGCCGCCCACGCCCGTCACGAGCATGTCGAACGGCGCCGCGTCGAGATGCGTCGCCGGCACCGGCAGCCCGTCGACGCGCGCGGCGAGCGCCGCTTCGTCGAACGCGGCGCCGGCCGCCTTCTTCAGCGCCGCGCCTTCGACCGTCACGAAGCTCGGGCAGAAGCCGTTCACGCACGAATAGTCCTTGTTGCACGACGACTGGTCGATGCGACGCTTGCGCCCGAGCGGCGTCTCGAGCGGCTCGACCGACAGGCAGTTCGACTGCACGCCGCAGTCGCCGCAGCCTTCGCACACCGCGTCGTTGATGAACAGGCGCTTGTCCGGGTCGGGGAATTCGCCTTTCTTGCGGCGGCGGCGCTTCTCGGCCGCGCAGGTCTGGTCGTAGATCAGCACGGTGACGCCCGGCGTCTCGCGCAGCTCGCGCTGCACCGTGTCGAGCTCGCTGCGGTGATGGAAGGTCGTGCCCGTCGGGAACTGTCCGTGATGGCCGTCGTACTTCTCCGGCTCGTCGGACACGACGACGAAGCGCGACACGCCTTCGGCCTCGACCTGGCGCGCGATCTGCGGCACCGAGATGCTGCCGTCGACCGGCTGGCCGCCCGTCATCGCGACCGCGTCGTTGTAGAGGATCTTGTACGTGATGTTCGCCTTCGCGGCGACTGCCTGGCGGATCGCGAGGATGCCCGAGTGGAAGTAGGTGCCGTCGCCGAGGTTCTGGAACACGTGCTTCGTGTTCGTGAACATCGCGTGCGCGGCCCAGTCGACGCCCTCGCCGCCCATCTGGATCAGCCCCGTCGTGTCGCGCTCCATCCACGACGCCATGAAGTGGCAGCCGATGCCGGCCTGCGCGATCGAGCCTTCCGGCACCTTCGTCGACGTGTTGTGCGGACAGCCCGAGCAGAAGTACGGCGTGCGCTTCACCGCGTCGGCCTCGTTCGACAGGATCTGCGGCGCGACCAGATCGACGACGCGCTCGCGCCGGTCGAGCGCCGGCTTGTGGCGCGCGAGCCAGTCGGCGAACACCGGCAGGATGCGCGACGGGCGCAGCTCGCCGAGCTCGGACAGCAGGCAGGCGCCGGCGGCGTCGTGCTTGCCGAGCACGCGCGGGCGCGCGCCTTCGGCGCGGTTGTACAGGTAGTCCTTGATCTGCTGCTCGATGACCGGGCCTTTCTCCTCGATCACGAGCACTTCGTCGAGCCCGTCGACGAAGGTCTCGACGCGCGTCATCTCGAGCGGATACGACAGGCCGACCTTGTAGATCCGCACGCCGGCCGCGTCGAGATCGGCGACCGTCAGGTCGAGACGGCGCAGCGCTTCCATCAGGTCGAGGTGCGCCTTGCCGCAGGTGACGATGCCGACGTTCGCGTGCGCGCTCGGCGCGATCCACTTGTCGATGCTGTTGGTGCGCGCGAAATGGCGCACCGCGTCGAGCTTCGCGGCGAGACGCGCCTCGATCGTCAGGCTCGGCAGGTCGGGCCAGCGGTTGTGCAGCCCGCCCGACGGCGGCGTGAAGCCGGCCGGCGCCGGCCACCGCGTCTGCAGTGCATCGAGGTCGACCGTCGAGCCCGACTCGACCGTTTCCGAGATCGCCTTGAAGCCGACCCACGCGCCCGAGTAGCGCGACAGCGCCCAGCCGTACAGGCCGAACTCGAGCATGTCGGCGATATTCGCCGGGTTCACGACCGGCATGTGCCACGCGATCATCGCGAAGTCGCTCTGGTGCGGCATCGACGACGACACGCAGCCGTGATCGTCGCCCGCGACGACCAGCACGCCGCCGTGCGGCGACGAACCGTATGCGTTGCCGTGCTTCAGCGCGTCGCCGGCGCGATCGACGCCCGGGCCCTTGCCGTACCACATCGCATACACGCCCTCGACCGTGCGCTCGGGATCGGCCTCGACGCGCTGCGTGCCGAGCACGGCCGTGCCGCCGAGTTCCTCGTTGATGGCCGGCAGGAAGCGCACGCTGCTCGCGTCGAGCAGTTTCTTCGCCTTCCACAGCTGCTGGTCGACCATCCCGAGCGGCGAGCCGCGATAGCCGCTGACGAAGCCGGCCGTGTTGAGGCCCTGTTCGGTATCGACCGTGCGCTGCATCAGCAGCAGGCGGATCAGCGCCTGCGTGCCGGTCAGGAAGATCCGGCCGCGCGTCGCGGTCAGGTTGTCGGTCAGTCGGTAGTCGGACAGGGTAGGCGTGCCGTCGACGGGCAGGCGGGCAGTCATGGGGGAAGTCTCCGGATTGTGCTGTTCTGGGCTGCGCGGCGGGCCATCGGGCGGCGGGTGACCGGCGGCAGCGAATGGCTCTATTTTTTCGCGCGCAGCCGAGAATGTTTTTTCTCATCTTGCTCGACCGGCGCTTGTGCGAGAAAAACCGCGCAGGTTTTTGCCGGAATTTGAGAGAGTTTTCACGCGAGCACCGGGCGAGCGGTTGGCGGGACGCCGGGACGGCCGGCTGGCACGACAAAAGGGGCGGCCCACCAGCCCGCGCGTGCCGCAAGGCGCGCCTCGCGCCCATCGACTGGCGCTCGAACCCCGCGCGACAAGGGTTTCGCGGGAATCGGGCGGTCCCCCTCACCGTTGCAATGCACAGCGTTCCGATTGGTCCGGCGCGCCGGATGTCCACAACGTCGGACCCTTCTCGCCGACCGGGTTCGCGCGCTCACCGTTCGATTGCACAGCGTTTCGAGTGGCGTCGGGACCGGGATATCCACATCCGGAACCGGCACGCGGTTCGCTCCGGCGCCGACCCTCACCGTTGAAAGTCACAGCGCGGCGAGTGGTTGATGGCGGTGGATATCCCCATCTCGGCCTGCTCGTTTCGTCGATCCGCTGTCCACCCTCACCGTTCGAATACACAGGGCCGAGAGTGGCTTTGTCCGTCGGATCCTCACGCCGGAATACGCATGCGGCGCGGCCACCGCTTCTCCCTCACCGTCGACATGCACAGGGTTTCGACTGGCCACGGCGACCGTTTTCCGTGCCCGAACCTGCATTGCCTTCCGGCCATGCACGCCCCTTCACCGTTGGAAACCACAGCGCTTCGAGTGGCTTATGACGCCGGATATCCACATCGGAGCGCCTCGACAGATCGATCGCGAAAGCGTGTTCCAAAGCGCGCCGGCGGGCGGCAAGCCATGCCCGAAGCGGCCTGTCACCCGATCGGACGCCGACCCTCACCGTCGAAAACCACAGTGCCGCGAGTCGTTCCGATGGCCGGATATCCACACTGAAGCGCGCGCGGCGCGCCTGACCGGGCACGTGCCCCCGGCGGCGACGTCGCCCGGACAGCCGCGTCCGGACTGGCTGCCGGCCAGCCGGACGCTCATGCTCACCATTGATTCCCACAGCATGTCGAGTCGCTCGGGAGAGCACGGGCATGCGACGAAAATCGCACGTTGGAAGCCACGCGCCCGCGCTCACCGTTAGAATGCACGACCTTGCGACCGGGATCCGCACCCGGATGCCGGCATCGCGACGCACAGGGGGTTCGGTCACGCCTTCGCGCGTTCCGTTAGAATGCGCGGCGCCCCGAATCACGGCAGAGGCCGGCAAGCCTTGCTGGAACGGGTGCCTCGCGCGATCGGGTGGCGACACTCACCAGTGGATTTCACAGCATTTCGCTTCGTCTCGCGGCGAGTTGTCCACACCCCGCTTCGCCTCTTGAGCGGCATCCGGTGATCCTCACCGGTGAAATCCACAGCGCGCCGAGTCGTTTCGGGGCGAGGATATCCACAAGCGGTCGCACGACGAGACCTCCATGCACGCGCCGGCGCACCGCAACCGGAAAAGCCGGAAAGCCTTGTCCGGACGGCCTCGGCGGCACCCTCACCATTCAAATGCACAGCGTTTCGAGTCGCTGCGGGGCGAGTTGTCCACATCCGTCCGACGATGCGCCGTCGCCCCGACAGGGGCGCCCGGGCAAACGCTACTCCGCAATCGACCGGATGACCTTCGCCGGATTGCCGCCGACCAGCGTATTCGGCGGAACATCACGCGTGACGACCGCCGCAGCCGCGACGACCGCATTCTCGCCGACCGTCACGCCGCCGATGATCGTCGCGCCGGCGCCGATCCACACATTCCGTTCGATCACGATCGGCTTCGCAACGACGCAGTCGCGCCGCCGCGAAGGCTCGACCGGATGACCGGACGTGATCAGGCTGACGTTCGGGCCGATCATCACGTCGTCGCCGATCTCGAGTCCGCCCAGGTCGTAGAACGTGCAGTTCTGGTTGACGAACACGTTGCGCCCGAGCTTCATGCCGGTGCCGCCCGTCGCGTGAAACGGCGGGATCAGCACGAAGCCGTCGTCCACTTGCGTGCCGATCAGTTCGCCGAACACTGCGCGCACTGCCGCCGCATCGTCGAACGTCAGACGGTTGAGCCGCGCCGTGATCGCCATCGCGCGTTTGACCTCGGCCACCATCGCCGCCGATTCCGGCGTTCTTCGCGGAATGATCGTGGTGCGATCGTCGTTTGCCATGCGTGACTTGTCCCTGGTGATTTCCGCGTTTCGTGATGCGTCGGCGGTGGTGGTCGAATGCCTGCGAGGCCGTGTGCGAGGATGCCGCGGGACCGGCGGCGACCCCGGGTGGTAACGCCGCTTCCGTCAGGATCACTCTCGATTTTACTAACTAGTCAATATATAACTAGTTATCGCAAAACTTCCTTATGCCGTCAGGCTTTGCCCGATTTTCCGCCCGATCCGCGCTCGCCATACAACGCCCGAACAGGCTCGCTCGACCGAATGGCCCTTGGCCGGGCGCCCCTGTCCGAACCTCCCGCGCTCGGGTACGCTTGAGCATCGACCGGACCGACACCTGCACCCACACGCGGAGGCGCGATGAAGCTCTACTACTGGCCGAAGACCCGGGCATTCCGGGCGTTGTGGATGCTCGAGGAAATCGGTGTGGTGTACGAACTCGTGCCGATCGACCTGCGCTCGCACGAACAGGGCAGCGACGCGTTCGTGCAAGTCAACCCGATGGCCAAGCTACCCGCGCTCGACGACGGCAGCGCGCCGTTCGCCGAATCGGGCGCCGTGCTGCTCTACCTCGCCGACCGCTGCCCGGGCGCCGGGCTCGGCATCGCGCCCGACGATCCGCTGCGCGGCCGCTTCCTGCAATGGATGTTCTTCACGCCGACCTGCCTCGAACCGGCGATGGCCGAAAAATTCACCGGCGCATCGGGCAATCCGGTCGCGTTCGGCTGGGGCGACATCACGCGCGTCCAGCGCGCGCTCGCGCAAGCGCTCGCCCATCGCCCGTGGCTCGTCGGCGAGCGCTTCACCGCGGCCGACCTGCTGCTCGCGAGCACGTTGAAGATCGCGTTCGACGCGCATCTGCTGCCGCACGAAGGCGTGCTCGGCGACTACGTCGCGCGCGCCGAGGATCGCGACGCATTCCGCCGCGCCGTTGCGATCGAACAGCGCGAAGCGGCGCGGTTGCTGCATGCGTGACCGCTGACGGGCCGGCCCCTCGATCACGCCTGCGCGGCCGGCCCCTGCGCCGGTGCATCGGCGTCGATCACCACGCCCGGCGAGCCGCGCTCGTCGGTATCGACGTCGATCGGCACGACTTCGTGAAAATGCGTGTAGTCGATGTGCGTGATGCCGTCCTCGTCGTGCATCAGGTCGACGTAGCGATGACGCCAGCGGATCTCGCCATGCGCCCATGAATGACGCGCCTGCATGACCTGCGCGGTCGTCTCGTCCGAGCCTTCGATCGTGATCAGCAACGACGCGTCGCGCGCGGCCAGCGATTCGGGCGTCTCGCCGAACAGCGCGCTCGACTCGTCGATCACGTGCATCAGGTTCCAGCCGAGCAGGAAGATCGGATGCTCGCTGCGCACGAGCGGCAGGTCGTGGATCTTGCGCAGCGAGTAACCCTCGTGCGTGCCTTCGATGCGCATCAGCCGCAACTTCGCCTGCGCCTCGGCGATCACGTTCTGGCGCGCATTCGCGGCGCGCACCATCAGCGTCATCCGGCCGTTTAGCGGCCGCACGATCGCGTTGCGCGCGAACAGGATCTTCGCCTGCGGCCGCGAAAAGCGCGCAAACACGAGCCCCGTGGCCAGCGCGATGCCCGACATCCCGACGAAGATCTCGAACGTCGCGACGAGGTGGGCGTAAACGGTCTGCGGATGCATGTCGCCGTAGCCGACGGTCGCGAGCGTCTCGACGCTGAAGAAGAACGCGCCGCCGAAGCCGGCCGGCGACTGGTTCGCGATCGGCGCATGGCCGAGCAGATAGAGCGTCGCAAAGCCGCCGTTGAGCAGCAGGAACAGCACCGCGAGCGACAGGAAGAACACGGGCCAGCTCACCGTCAGCGCGCGATGGTAGAAGTCGCGCCAGCCGAGCGGCGGCATCCCGTACGCAATCACCGGGCGGGTGCCCGACCAGATCTTGCGGCCGCGGCCGCGGGGGGCTGGGGAAGACGAATCGACGTTCATCGCGCGGCGCCGGTTGCAGGGAGGCGATGAGCGTAGCATGCGCGGCGGCGGCCGGGAACGCGTACCGGCGCGAAACGGAAATCCGCCGCGCCGTGCCGAAAAAAAAACCGGCCGCGTATGCGGCCGGCTGCGTCGTCATCGTGCGGACCCGCGCGCGAGGCGCGCCGCGGTCACTTCCGGTCGACGATCACCTGGTCGAACGTGCCGCCGTCGGCGAAATGCGTCTTTTGCGCGTTCGCCCAGCTGCCGAAAACCTGCTCGACGCTGAACGTCTTCAGCGCCTTGAATTCGGCCGCATGCTTCTTCAGCACGTTCGCGTCGCGCGGGCGCAGATGGTGCTGCGCGATGATCTCCTGCGCTTCCGGCGTGTACAGGTAGTCGAGATACGCCTGCGCGACCTTGCGCGTGCCCTTCTTGTCGACGACCTTGTCGACGACGGCGACCGGCGGCTCCGCGAGGATGCTCGCCGACGGATACACGGCGTCGAACTGCGCACCCGATGCGCCGGTGTCCATCAGCGCGACCTCGTTCTCGAACGTCACCAGCACGTCGCCGATGCCGCGCTGCGTGAACGTCGTCGTCGCACCGCGGCCGCCCGAATCGAGCACCGGCACGTTGCGGAAGATCGCCTTCTCGAAATCGAGCGCCTGCTGGTCGGTCGCACCCTTCAGCTTCTCGAAACCCCATGCGGCGAGATACGCGTAGCGGCCGTTGCCCGACGTCTTCGGGTTCGCGATGATGACCTGGACGCCCGGCTTCGCGAGATCGCTCCAGTCCTTGATCGCCTTCGGATTGCCCTTGCGCACGAGGAACACCATCGTCGTCGAGTACGGCGAGCTGTTGTCCGGGAAGCGTGCGCGCCAGTCCTTCGGCAGCAGCTGGCCGCGCTCGGCGAGCAGGTCGATGTCGTTCGGCTGGTTCATCGTCACGACGTCGGCCTGCAGCCCCTGCAGCACCGACAGCGCCTGCGCGCTGGACGCGCCGTGCGACTGCTTGATCGTGACGGTCTCGCCGGTCTTCTGCTTGTATGCGGCCGCGAAGCCCGTGTTGATGTCCTTGTACAGCTCGCGCGTCACGTCGTACGACACGTTCAGGATCGACGTGTCCGCATGCGCGGCCGTCGCCGCCACGACCAGCGCCGCCGCCGCGCCCGTGTGCAGCCAGCGGCCGATCCCCTTGATGCTTGCCATCGTGATATGCCCCGTTTCCAGTGGTGGTGAATGTGCGTGACGGCACGCGTACGCGCTGTCATCGAAACGTAAGCGGGCATTCTAGCGGCCGGGCGCGGCGCGCCTTCCAATCAGTCGTGGAAAGCAAATCTCGAATCCTGCTAAACGGCGGCCGGCGCTCGCGCGCGCCGCCGATCCGGTGTTAAGATCGCCGCTCAGCCCACTTACGGTTCATCCATGTCCGCACCCCTGCGCCCGCTTTCGATCCTCGCCGCCGTCGCGGCAGGTACGCGCGCGGCCGGGCTGAAACTGAAAAAACGACTCCTCGACTGACGGGGACGTCGCGTCCCGTCAGGCGAATGCCGGACGGGATGCCCGCAGGTCGTTTCATTCTCCTTGCACGCACGCCTCGCTCCGGCACACCGCCGGCGGAACGGTTCCTTCCCACTCCGTTTCCACCATGAGGCTTTGCATGAACACACGTTTCGAAGGTATCTGGCTGCCGATCATCACGCCGTTTCACCACGGCGAAGTCGACCATGCGGCGCTCGCGCGGCTTGCGCGTCGTTATGCGGCCGCGGGCATCGCGGGCTTCGTCGCGGGCGCGACGACCGGTGAAGGCGTCCTGCTCGACGCGCGCGAACAGGACGCGGTGTTCGCGACGCTGCGCGACGCGGCGCCCGGGCGGCCGATCGTCGTCGGGCTGACCGCGAGCGCGACGCATGTCGCGGCCGCGCGCGCACGCGAACTCGCGGCCCTGCGGCCCGACGGCCTGCTCGTCACGCCGCCCGTCTACGTGCGCCCGACGCAGGACGGCATCCGCCGCCATGTCGAGGCGATCGTCGACGCGGCCGACCTGCCGGTGCTCGTCTACAACATCCCGTACCGCACCGGCGTGAACGTCGAACTGGACACGCTGCAGGCGCTCGCGCGCGACCCGCGCGTCGCGGGCATCAAGGAATGCGGCGGCACGCTCGACCGGATGAGCCGTCTCGTGCACGACACGCCGCTCGCGATCCTGTCCGGCGACGACAACCAGAACTTCGCGGCGATGTGCGCCGGCGCGCACGGCGCGATCGCGAGCAGCGCGCACGTGCTGCCCGAATGGCACGTGCGCATTCATGCGCTACTGCGCGACGGGCGGCTCGCCGACGCGCGGCGCCTGTCGGTCGCGCTGCAGCCGCTCGTCGCAGCGCTGTTCGCGGAGCCGAACCCGGCGCCGGTGAAGGCCGTGCTCGCCGCGCAGGGGTGGTGCGAGGACGAGTTGCGGCTGCCGTTCGTGCCGGCGAGCGAAGCGCTGCGGGAGCGATTGGCAACGATCCGTGCCGCGCTCGAAGCAAGCGAGCCGGACGCCGCCGCGGCATGAGCCGCACCACCGCACATGGCGCCGCCGGCCGATGAATGCCGGCCCGACGCAGCGGCGTATCGAAGTCATCCGCGATTCGGGTCCTTCCCTTGCAGGACTCCGGATCGAATGGGTAGCGAGGCAGGCGCGAGGTGATCGGCAGAGGGGCGAACGAATCGCGCCCGTGGCGGCGACCGACGGTATCGTCAGGCCGCCAGCGCCGCCGCCCCGTCCGTCGCCTCCCTGACCGCCTGCGTCACGATCCGCGCGAGCCGGTCGACCGTCGGCGTCGCCGGCGACGTGCGCCGCAGCAGGATCAGCGGCAGGCTCGGCAGCTCCGGCAACCCGCACGACGCCGCGTCGAGCGCGCGCACCGATGCGGGCAGCCCGTAGCGCGAGCGCACCGTGAGCCCAAGGCCGGCCGCCGCCGCGGCCCACAACCCGGCGAGGCTCGGCGTCGTGAACGCGACGCGCCACGGCGTGCCGGCGCGGTCGAGCGCATCGGCCGCCGCGCCGAAGAACCGGCACGGCCGGTCGAACACGACGAGCGGCAACGGCTCGCCGGGCACGTGCCCGGCGCGGCCGCCCGTTTCATCCGCCTCACCGTCGGCCGCCGCGTCGCCGCCCTCCGGTACCCCGAATCCACCGCTCCCCACCGCGCCGATCCATTGCATCGGGACCTGCGCGATCGTTTCGCTGCCGATCCCCGCGCGCGACCCGAAATCGGCCGACGCCGGATCGCCCCACACGAGCGCCAGATCGAGCTGGTTCGCGTCGAGCCGGTCGAACAGGTCGGCATTGCGCGCCACGCGCGCCTCGATCCTCACCTTCGGATGCGCGCGCGCGAATCGCCCGAGCACGTCGGGCAGGATCGCCTCGCCGAAGTCTTCCTGCAGCCCGACACGCACCCAGCCGTCGAGGTTCACGCCGCGCACGGCCGCCGCGGCCTCGTCGTTCAGCGCGATCATGCGCCGCGCATAGCGCAGCATCGCGTCGCCGGCATCGGTCAGCGCGAGCCCGCGTCCGGCCTTCACGAACAGCGGCGTGCCGGCCTGCTCCTCGAGCTTGCGGATCTGCGCACTCACCGCCGACGACGAGCGCGCGACACGGTCGGCTGCCTTCGCAAAACTGCCGAGATCCACGCCCGCGACCAGGCTGCGCAACGCGGCCACGTCGAAATTGGGCCGCGCCAGCGCGGCATCGGCCACGGCGAGCGGCGCGCCGCCGCGCGGAAGGTCTTGTCCGGGCATCTCAATCATCCTGTTTTATCGAACGATTCATCAAAAACTTTCCGATTTTCAGGATGAATGTAGGCCGCCAGACTGTGGATGTCAATTTCCAACCGGGCCTGCCGTCATGGACACCTCGTGCATCGCTTCCCCCTCCTCGCCCGCCCGCGACGTACGCGGCCCGGCTCATCGCTGGCGCGTGCTGGCGGCCGGCGTCGCCGCGAACCTGAGCTTTTCGGCGGCCGCAGCCGGCATTCCGACCACGGCCGTGTGGATGCGCACGGCCTATCACCTCGACAACGGCGCGCTCGGCCTCGTGCTCGGCGCGCTCGGCTTCGGCGTCGCGCTGTCCGAGCTGCCGTGGGGGATCGCCGCCGACCGCTTCGGCGACCGCCGCGTGCTGCTGACCGGGCTCGTCGCGACGGCCGCGATGCTCGCGCTGATGGTGTGCACGATCGTCCCGAGCGCGCACGCGGTGCCGCCGCTGCTGCGCGTCGTCGCGGCGATGTGCTGCGTCGGCCTGCTCGGCGGCAGCGTCAACGGGTCGAGCGGACGCGCGGTGATGCGCTGGTTCGGCGAGCGCGAACGCGGGCTCGCGATGAGCATCCGCCAGACGGCCGTGCCGCTCGGCGGCGGCATCGGCGCGGCGTTGCTGCCGTCGCTCGCGTCGCATCTCGGCTTTGCCGCGGTGTTCGGTGCGCTGATGCTGCTGTGCGCGGGTTCGGCCGCACTCACGTGGCGCTGGCTGCACGAGCCGCCGGCCGAGCCGGCCGTGGCGCACCTCGTCGCGCATCGCCCCGTCGAGCGTCAGCCGTCCGTCCCGCATGCGCGCACCCCGCTCGCAAGCGGCCCCGTGTGGCGCATCGTGCTCGGCATCGGCCTGCTGTGCGCGCCGCAGTTCGCGGTGCTCACGTTCGCGACGGTGTTCCTGCACGACTTCGGCCGGCTCGGCCTTGCCGGCATCAGCGCGGCGATGGTCGCGCTGCAGCTCGGCGCGATGGTGATGCGCGTGTGGAGCGGCCGCCATACCGACCGGCACGGCAACCGGCGCGCGTATCTGCGCGGGTCGGTACTCGTCGCGGCCGGTTCGTTCGCGCTGCTCGCGGCGGCGACGGCCGGCAGCGCGCACGTGCCGTTCGCCGCGATCGTCGGGATTCTCGTGTTCGCGGGCATCTGCGTGTCGGCGTGGCACGGCGTCGCGTACACGGAGCTCGCGACGCTCGCGGGCGCGAACCACGCGGGCACCGCGCTCGGGATGGCGAACACGATCGTCTACCTCGGGCTGTTCGCGACCCCGCTCGCGATTCCGCCGCTGCTCGCGGTCAGCTCGTGGGGCGTGGTGTGGCTCGCGACCGCGCTGATCGCGGCTGCGACCTATCCGCTGTTCGCGCGATAACCGCGACACCTATGCAGCGCACGCCGTCAGAACTTGTACACGGCCGACAGCATCGCCGAGCGGCCGTCACCGAGTTCGACCGCGGACGATCTCGCCTCGCTCCCCGACACCTGGCGCACACGCTCGACATAGGCGCGGTCGAACAGATTGTCGATGTTCAGCTGAAAGCGCAGCCGGCGGTTCACGTCGTAGCCGGCCATCAGGTTGTGCACCCAGTACGCGCCGAGCGTGCCGTTCCCCTCCGACGTCACGTTGCGCCGGCCGACGAAGTGCGAGCCGTAGCCGAGCGTCCAGCCGGCCGGCAGGCGATAGGTCGTCCAGACATTGAACGCATGGCGCGGCGTATTGCCGAGTGCCTGGCCGTCGCGACGCGGCGACGCCGGCGAACTCAGCGTCACGCTCGCCAGATACGTGTAGTTCGCGAACACGTCCCATTGCGGCGTCACCTTGCCGGCCGCCCCGAGCTCGATGCCGCGCACGCGCTGCCTGCCCGCGAGCGCGTAGCTGCCGTCGGCCATCCGTTCGCGCGCGTTCTTCTTCTCCGTCTGGAACAACGCGCCGTTCAGCGCGAGTCCCGCCAGCCCTTCCCACTTCGCGCCGAGCTCGAGGCTCTCGTTCTTCTCCGGCGCCAGTGCGCCGGTCGCTGCGCTCACGCCGGACCCGGTCGTGACCAGGTATTCAGCCGACGGATTGAACGACGTGCCGTACGCGAAATACGCGCGCCCGTTCTCGGTCGGCTTGAACACCAGCCCCGCGCGCGTGCTCAGGTGCCGGCCGGCGCTGTCCGCACGTTCGGTCGGCTGGCCGGCCGGCGTGCTCCGCGACCAGCCGTCGATCCAGTCGTGGCGCAGCCCCACGTCGATGTTCCAGTATCGGCCGACCACAATCGTATCGAAGGCATAGAGCGCCTTGACGACGAGCGCCGTGTCGTTGCGTCCGCTGTCCCGACGCTGCGCGGGACCGCGCCATTCGCCCGGCGGCGCGGCCAATGAAAAACCGCCCGGCGGATAGAACCGGTTGAGCCCGTACGAGTATGTGGTGCGCCCATAGGTTTCCCGCGAGAGGTCGAAGCCCGCGACGAGTGTATGGCCAAGCCCGAGTGTGTCGAACGCGGCCGTGACGTTCGTTTGGTTGGCCCACATCGCCGTCGACGAATCGCGGCCGTAGCCTTGCGGCCCGGCCGGCCTGTAATGCCCGGGCGACACCCCCTGGAGATTGACGTGCGATGCGGAGATCGCGGTGTCGCGGCCCAGGTGCGCATACCGGCTCAGGTTCTGCAGCTTCAGGTTCGGCGAAAAGTCGTGCTCGGCCTTCACCGTGACGGCATCCGACGCGATGCGCTCGCGATCGAGGTTGCGCCACCCGAAGTAGCTGTCGCGCGACACGCCGGCCAGCACCTGTCCGCCGCGGGCCGGCAACCCGTAGTCGGGCAGGTTGTTGTCGTACTGATGGAAGTAGCCGAGCGTGACGCGCGTGGGCGTGCCGAGCCCGAAGGCAAGCGAGGGCGCCACGCCCCAGCGCCGCTTGCGGATGTCGTTCCGGCCGGGAACGTCGTTGACGTGCGCCATCGCGTTCAACCGGAATGCCGCACGGCCGTCGGTGCCCGGCAACGGCCGGTTCGCGTCGAGCGTCACGCGCCGGTAGTCGGACGTGCCGAGCACCGTGCCGGCCTCGACGAATGCGTCGCGCTTCGGCGCCTTGCTGACCAGGTTCACGGAGCCGCCGGTCGTGCCCGCGCCGCCGAACACCGAGTTGGGCCCCTTGATGACCTCGACCGCCTCGACGTTGAACAGATCGCTGCGATTGTTCTGCGCGCTGTCGCGCAGGCCGTCGAGCTGCAGGTTCGCATTCGCGCCGAAGCCGCGAATATTGAACATGTCACCCGACCCGCCGCCCCCCTCGCCCGCATTGAACGTGATGCCGGCGACGTTGGCCAGCGCGTCGCGCAAGCTCGTGACCTGCTGCTCGTCGAGCACCTCGCGCGGCACGACGGTAATCGTCTGCGGCACGTCGAGCAGCGGCGCCGCATACTTCGCCGAACCCGAGCGGTCGACGCGCGAGCCGGCGTCGCGGCTGCCCTGCACGACGATCGGGTCGAGATGCGGCGCCGGCCGCGGATCGGTTTCATCCGCGGACGCGGACGCGCACGTCATCATTGCAAGCGCGACGGAAGCCGTCGCGCGACGCGGCGGTGTCGCGCTCGACCGGATGCGGTATGTCATGGTCACTCCATTTCTTGGATGAGAATGATTCCCATTCAAAAGAAATGGCTGCAACATGGCAATTGGACACGTTCGAATTTCGTGATCCGAACGAAATGACAGACCCAGTATCGCGCCGCGCGAGATCCCCAACGTGTCAGCCGGCCTCGCGCGCCAGCGCACGCCGCGCGGCCGGCCGTTCGGCCTCGCGCTGCGCATGGGCCGTCCACGCCGCATGCCGCGTCATGTCGAGTCCGATCGCGGCGCCCCAGCGATACAGCACGAACAGGAACGGATCGACGATCGAATGCGCACCCGGTTCGGCCCACGTGCGGCCATCGGCGAGCGCTGCTTCGATCGACGCGTTCGCCGCTTCGATCGTGCCGCGCCCGTGCGCGCTGACCGCGCCGTGCAGCGCCGGATCGCCGATGAAGCGGCCCGGCCGCCACAATGCGCCGTAACCGACGCCGTGCACCCAGCCGACCAGCCACGCAAGCCACTCGTGACACCGCGCCTCGCGCAGCGGATCGCCGAGCGGCAGCAATTGCGCGTCCGGATAGCGGCGCGCGAGATACGTGAGGATCGCCGGCGTTTCGGTCAGCACGCGCGGCTCGCCCGGAATCGCGAGCACGGGCACGCGCGCCTTCGCGTTGATCGCGAGATAGGGCGCCGCGAGGTTCTGCTGCTTCTGCACCGAGACGATCTCGACGTCGAACGGCGCGCCGGTTTCCTCGAGCGCGATGTGGGCGGCAAGCGAGCAGGCGCCCGGCGAAAGATAGAGACGGTAGGCGTTCATGGTGTGTGCCCCGACGGGGATGTGGAAGACGGAACCGAGTGTAGGAACGCGTACCGACGGGCGGCAAACGATGAATTGTCGTGCTCGGCCATTAGTGTTACTAATACCCGCATGCGACGCATCCACCTCCCTCCGCTGCAGACGCTGCGCGCGTTCGAAACCGCCGTGCGGCTGCAGAGCTTCACGCGCGCGGCCGACGAACTCGCGCTCACGCAAGGCGCGGTCAGCC
Organism: Burkholderia sp. Tr-20355; assembly: GCF_017104685.1. Classification (NCBI taxonomy): domain Bacteria; kingdom Pseudomonadati; phylum Pseudomonadota; class Betaproteobacteria; order Burkholderiales; family Burkholderiaceae; genus Burkholderia; species Burkholderia sp. Tr-20355. Next base: position 34,226 of record NZ_JAAGPK010000043.1, read on the forward strand.
AGCACATCCGCGCGCTCGAGGCGCAGCTCGGCTATCCGCTCTTCACGCGCGAACGCAACGGCGCGACGCCGACGCACGCCGCGCATGCCCTCGCGCTGCAGGTGCGCCAGGGCCTGAGCGTGCTCGAACGCGCGTTCGAGCCGGCACTCGCGGTACGCCGCCGCCCGCGCACCTGCGACGTGACGCTGAACGTCAGCGTGCTGCCGAGCGTCGCCGAGCGCTGGCTCGCGCCGCGCCTGCCGCGCTTCACGGCCGCGCATCCGCACATCGCGATCGCGCTGCACCTGGACGTGGCGCTCGCGCCGCTGCGCAAGCGCGACCGCATCGACGTCGCGCTGCGTTACGGGCCCGGTACCTGGCCGGGCGTCGTCGCCGAAAAACTGATGAACGAGACGATCTTCCCGGTCGCGAGCCCCGCGTACCGCAATCGTGACGGCATCGCACCGCGCACGCCCGCCGATCTCGTGCGCGCGACGCTGCTGCGCCATCCGGCGCAGCCGTGGGAACCGTGGTTCCAGGCGGCACGACTCGACCTCACCGAATCCGCGCGCGCGCCACGCTTCACCGACGCGAACGCGCTGATCGACGCGACGCGGCAAGGCCGCGGCGTCGCGCTCGCGCGCCGCTCGCTGATCGAGCCCGAACTCGCGGACGGCACGCTCGTGCGCGTGTCGACGGTGCGCATCACCGACGTGTATGCGCATTACGTCGTGTGGCGCCCCGGCCATCCTCACGAAGCGGCGATCCGCACCTGGCTCGACTGGCTGCGCAGCGAAGTGCGACGCAGGACGCCGCGGCGCTGACGCCGCGCGATCGGCCGCGCACGCCCGTCGCGAACGGTCATGCCGTCGCGTATCGCGTTGCGCGTCCGCGTAAAAGTGCCGGGCCCGCCTCGCGCGCCGGGAAATATTGCCGCCCCGCGATCGCGCGAAAGTGTTTGGTCAGGCGCGCGAAAGCATTCCGCGATCATGCGCCGGTCGCAAACGATTCACCGAAACGTCGCATCGCATCGGCATACTCGAAAACGTTTCCCGATCAGCCCGCCAGGAGAGAAGTCATGCGCCGCGTTTCCGTCGCCGTCGTTCTTTGTGCCGCCGTTTTCGTCGCCGCCTGCAGCGACGACGCGCCGCACGACGCTCACGCGACCGACGCCTCCCAGCAAGGCAGCGCATCGGCCGGCTCCGCCAGCGCGTTCAACAGCGAGGCAGCCGCGGGCGGTGCCGCATCCGATGCCGCGCCGCTCGCGCCGCCCGTCGTGCACTACCCGCCCGATGACGACGACGACGCGAAGCCGGCGCCGAACGCGGCCGCGTCGAGCGCCGCGGCGTCGTCGCCGGGCTGATCCCGCCGCTTCCGTCCCCCGACCGCAGAACCGAGGTGAACCACATGACGTCATCGAGCCGCCGCCGTTTCCTGCATACCGTCGCACAATCCGCGGGCGCCGCCGTCGCGCTCAACGCCTTTCCCGAATCGATCCGCCGCGCGCTCGCGATTCCCGCCGCGCGCGGCACCGGCACGATCCGCGATGTCGAGCACATCGTCGTGTTCATGCAGGAGAACCGCTCGTTCGATCATTACTTCGGACACCTGCGCGGCGTGCGCGGCTACAACGACCGCTTCCCGATCCCGCTGCCGAACGGCAAGCCGGTGTGGTACCAGCCGTCGAAGGCCGATCCGGGCAAGCCCGTGCTGCCGTTCCGGCTGAACACGCTGACGACGAGCGCGCAGTGCGTCGGCGATCTCGACCACTCGTGGTACAAGACGCACGCGGCGATCGACGGCGGCCGCTACGACCAGTGGCCCGCGAACAAGACCGACATGACGATGGGCTATCACGTGCGCGAGGACATTCCGTTCCACTACGCGCTCGCCGACGCGTTCACCGTATGCGACCACTACTTCTGCTCGCTGCCGGGCCCGACGCATCCGAACCGTTCCTACCTGATGACGGGCACGGTCGACCCGACCGGCAAGTTCGGCGGCCCGCTGCTCGACAACAGCGACTACGTCGACGGCGACGGGCCGCCCGCCTACCAGCTGCTGTCGTGGACGACCTTTCCCGAGCGTCTCGACGCGCACGGCGTGTCGTGGCAGATCTACCAGCAGGGCACGACGGGCAACGATCCGTACAACGGCAACTACGGCACGAACGTGCTGCAGAACTTCGCGAACTTCATCAACGCGAAGCCCGGTTCCTCGCTGTACCAGCGCGCGCAGACGGTACGCACGCTCGACCACCTGAAGGACGACGTGATCAACGACCGGCTGCCGCAGGTGTCGTGGCTGTGCCCGCCGGCCGCGTTCTCCGAGCATCCGAAATACACGCCGGCGTACGGCGCGAACTACACGTCGCAGATCCTCGATGCGCTCACGTCGAACCCGGACGTGTGGCGCAAGACCGTGCTGTTCATCATGTACGACGAGAACGACGGCTTCTTCGACCACATCGTGCCGCCGCAGCCGCCGACGTCGGCCGCGCAGGGCGCGTCCACCGTGACGACCGACGGCGAGCTGCATACGGTCGTGAACCCCGGCCGCGGCGGCAGCTACACGGCCGACGGCCTGCCGTACGGCCTCGGGCCGCGCGTGCCGATGACGGTCGTGTCGCCGTGGACCAAGGGCGGCTACGTCTGCTCGCAGGTGTTCGACCATACGTCGGTGATCCGCTTCATCGGCGCGCGCTTCGGCATCGACGAACCGAACATCACGCCGTGGCGCCGCACGGTGTGCGGCGACCTCACCGCCGCGTTCGACTTCCGCTCGTCGGATACCGCGTTCCCGCCGCTGCCGGATACCAGCCAGTACCGTTCGATCGCGGACCAGCAGTGCACGTCGCAGCCCGCGCCCACCGTGCCCGCGACGCCGTCGCCGGTCGATCCGCAGGAGGCCGGCGTGCGGCCCGCGCGCGCCCTGCCGTACGAACTGCATGTGAACGCGACCCTCGACGGCGGAACGAAGCTGCGCATCGAATTCGCGAACCGCGGCAACCAGGGCGCGCACTTCCACGTGTACGCGACGAACCGCACCGACGGCCCGTGGCGCTATACGGTCGGCGCGCGCCGCGTGCTGCACGCGGACTTCGACCTGACGGCGACGCACGGCGTGTATGCGTTCGCGGTGTACGGGCCGAACGGGTTCGTGCGGATGTTCTCCGGCAACGTGCCGGCCACGGCCGCGCCGCACCGCAATCCGGCCCAGCCGGAGGTGAAGGCCGGCTACGACGTCGCGAACGGGAACCTGTACCTGAAGCTGCGCAACCACGGTGGCGCGCATGTCACGCTGACGCTGACCGACAACGCATACGGCGCGCCGTCGCGGCAGGTGACGCTGCACGGCGGCGACGAGCGGGTCGAGCAGTGGGCGCTCGCGTCGAGCCACCAGTGGTATGACGTGACGGTCAGCGACGGCGCGAGCGGCACGTTCTCGCGCCGCTTCGCGGGCCACGTCGAAAACGGCCGGCCGAGTTATTCGGATCCGGCCGCCGTCAAGCCCGTCGCCGCGTCGTAAGCGCGACGGCCCGCGCCGTCAGACCGCGTGCGCCAGCGCGCGGTCGACGAGCGCGGCTTCGAAGCCGTCGTCCGCGTCGCGAAAGCGCAGCGGCGCCGCGCAGTGCACCAGCGTATCGATGAAGTATTTCGCGCGCGGCCACGGCCCGAAGCCGGCCGCCGTGTTGATGTGCCCGGCGTCGCCCAGGTTCACGAACGCGCTGCCGAGGCGCTGCGCGAGCGTGCGCGCGTCGGCGAGCGGCATCCACGGATCGGTCTCGCTGCCGATCACGATCGACGGCACCGCGAGCCGGCGTGCGTCGAACGGCCCGGCGAACGTGAATTTCTTCGGGCTGGCCGGCGCGACGAACAGCACGCCCGCGACATCGCCCGTATGCGGCCCCTGCGCGAGCGCATGCGCGGTCGCGAGGCAGCCGAAGCTGTGGGCGGCGAGCACGAACGGCCCGCGCTCGCGTTCGAGCAGCGTGCGCACCGAGTGCGCCCAGCCGGCGAGATCGGGGGCGTCCCAGTCGTCCTGCTCGACGCGCAGCGAACGCGGGAATTGCCGCTCGAGCCAGGTCTGCCAGTGAGCGCCTTCGCTGCCGTGCAGACCCGGAACGGTGACGAGCCGCGGCGGCCACGCCGATTTGCTGCATGCGCTCATGATTGCCCTCGCTTGCTTGAAGACGAGGTTCGATTGTGGCGCCGCGTCCCCGGCGGCCGAACCAATATTTTGTGCTTTGCTTTTGCGTGGGGCGGCCATCCGTGGGCCGGCCATCCCGCGCGGCCATCCGCGTGCCGGCCGCCTGCGCGGGCCCGCGCGACGGCGCAATGTGCCGCGAAACCGTAGAATGTGGGCTTCCCGTCAGCTTCACACCGAGCCGGGCCGGGCGCCGATGCGCCGGGCCCGCTCGCCAGGAGACGCCCGATGTTCGCTACGCCTGCCGGCGCGCCGCGCCCGGCTCCGCTCGCCTTGCCCGTGACGCGCCCCGCCGGCGCGCACGCCGTCACGCAATGAAGATCCTGTTCTACTCCCCGCACCAGGAAGCCGGCGCATGGCGCGACGAGATCGCCCACGCGCTGCCGGAAGCCGAGCTGCGCGCGTGGCAGCCGGGCGACACGGCCGCCGCCGACTACGCGCTCGTGTGGCGCGCGCCGCGCGAATTCTTCGCGCCGCGCGACGGCCTGCGCGCGATCTTCAATCTCGGCGCGGGCGTCGACGCGCTGCTCGCGCTCGAGCGCGCGCATCCGGGCACGCTGCCCGCGCACGTGCCGCTGGTGCGGCTGGAAGATTCGGGCATGGCACGGCAGATGGTCGAGTACGTGACGCACGCGGTGCTGCGCTACCTGCGCCGCTTCGACGAATACGACGCGCTGCAGTGCGAGCGCCGCTGGCAGCCGCTCGACCCGCATCCGCGCGCGAGCTTCACCGTCGCCGTGCTCGGCCTCGGCGTGCTCGGCACGCAGGTCGCGCGCGCCCTCGCCGCGCTCGGCCTGCCCGTGCGCGGCTACAGCCGCAGCGCGAAGCAGCTCGACGGCATGACGACCTTCGCCGGCGACGGCGCATTCGACGCCTGCATCGACGCCGCGAAGGTGCTCGTCAACCTGCTGCCGAGCACGCCCGACACCGACGGCATCCTGTCGGCGCGCGCGTTCGCGCGGCTCGCGCCCGGCGCGTACGTCGTCAACGTCGCGCGCGGCGCGCATCTCGTCGAGGCCGACCTGCTCGACGCGCTCGCGAGCGGCCGGATCGCCGCGGCCACGCTCGACGTGTTCCAGCACGAACCGCTGCCGGAAGACCATCCGTTCTGGCATACGCCGCGCATCACGATCACGCCGCACAGCTCGGCCGAGACGCTGCGCGCGGAGGCCGTCGAGCAGATCGCCGGCAAGATCCGCGCGTTCGAGCGCGGCGAACGCGTCAGCGGCGTCGTCGACTACGCGCGCGGCTACTGAATTCCGCCTCGAGAGAAACCAGGAGACAACCATGACGTTCCCCACCGCCGTCAAGATCGTCGAAGTCGGCCCGCGCGACGGGCTGCAGAACGAGAAGACCTTCGTGCCGACCGACGTGAAGATCGCGCTCGTCGACCGGCTGTCGCGCGCCGGCTTCCGCAACATCGAGGCCGCGTCGTTCGTGTCGCCGAAATGGGTGCCCCAAATGGCCGACGGTGCCGACGTGATGGCCGGTATCGAACGCCGCGCGGGCACCGTGTACTCGGTGCTCACGCCGAACCTGAAGGGTTTCGAGAATGCGCTCGCCGCACGCGCGGACGAGGTCGTGATCTTCGGCGCGGCGAGCGAGGCATTCTCGCAGCGGAACATCAACTGCAGCATCGCCGAGAGCATCGCGCGCTTCGAGCCCGTCGCGAAGGCCGCGAAGGATGCCGGCCTGCGGCTGCGCGGCAGCGTGTCGTGCACGCTCGGCTGCCCGTACCAGGGCGAGGTGCCGGTCGCGTCGGTCGTCGACGTCGTCGAGCGCTTCGCGGCGCTCGGCTGCGACGAGATCGACATCGCCGACACGATCGGCGTCGGCACGCCGAAGCGCACGCGCGAGGTGCTCGCGGCCGTCACGCGCGTGTTTCCGCGCGAGCGCCTGTCGGGCCACTTCCACGACACCTACGGCCAGGCGCTCGCGAACATCTACGCGGCGCTGTTCGAAGGGATCGAGATCTTCCACGCCTCGGTCGCGGGTCTCGGCGGCTGCCCGTACGCGAAGGGCGCGACCGGCAACGTCGCGACCGAGGACGTGCTGTACCTGCTGCAGGGCCTCGGCATCGACACCGGCATCGATCTCGCGCAGGTCGTCGCCGCCGGCGACTTCATCTCGAACGCGATCGGCCGCGCGAACGTGTCGCGCGCCGGTCGCGCATTGCTCGCCAAGGCACAAAGCGCGGCCGACGACGCGGCCTGCGTGTAACCACGGCACTCCATGGATTCATCAACATGACGACACCTGCTTCATTCGATTCCCTCCCCGATTCCGCGCGACGCGTCGCGCTGTTGCTGCGCGAGCGCGGCCACGCGAAAGGCATCGTGATGCTCGCCGAAACCGGCAAGACGTCGGCCGAGGCCGCGGCCGGGCTCGGCTGCTCGGTCGCGCAGATCGCGAAGTCGATCCTGTTTCGCCGGCAGTCGGACGGCGCGCCCGTGCTGGTGGTCGCGAGCGGCGTCAATCGCGTCGACGAGAAGAAGGTTGCCGCGCAGGTCGGCGCGGTCGGCCGCGCGGACGCGAAATTCGTGCGCGACAACACCGGCTACGCGATCGGCGGCGTCTGCCCGATCGGCCATCTCGTCGAACCCGTCACGCTGATCGACGCCGACCTGCTCGCGCTCGACAGCCTGTGGGCGGCCGCCGGCCATCCGCACGCGGTGTTCAACCTGTCGCCGCACGAACTCGTGTCGTTGACCGGCGCGCCGGTCGCGGACGTCGCGTTGCGGGACCCGGCATGAGCGACGTGCCGCTGCCGGTCGGCACGGTCGCGTCGCCGTGCACCGACGTCTGCCGGATCGATCCGCGCACCGACTGGTGCGCGGGCTGCCTGCGCACGCGCGGCGAGATCAAGGGATGGCGCACGTCGGACGACGACGCGAGGCGTGCGCTGCTCGCGCGGCTCGACGCGCGGCGGCGCCTGCTCGCCGGAAGCGAGACATAAAAAAAAGCCGTTCAGCCTCGCGGGCGAACGGCGTCGAGATCGGAATCCTGTGAACGTGATCAACGTCACAGCCCGCATCATACGAGCGACGCGGCCGCATTGCATCGGGTGTTTCCCTACAACTTCTTACAGCGTTTTCCACGCGTGCGCGCGGGCCGCTTTCGCGCGCAATCGTCGCTCCCGAAACGGGCGCCCGGCGGGCGGCGGCGGCATCGTTCGGCCATGCCGAATCGTACGATCGTTTCAGTTGCCGATCGCCGCGCGACGCGCGGGCACGATGCGCCAGCCGAGGTTCACGCCGGCCGCCGCGAGCAGGATCAGCAGCGCGCCAAGCACCTGCGACCACGCGAGCGTCTGCCCGAACGCGAAGTGATCGACGACGATCGCGACGACCGGGTAGACGAACGACAGCGCGCCGGTCATCGCGGTCGGCAGCTTCTGGATCGCGCCGTACAGCAGCACGTACATCAGGCCCGTGTTGACGACGCCGAGCACGATCAGGTCGAGCCACTGCCCGGCCGTCGCGGGCAGCGTGCCGAAGTGCGCGAACGGCGCGAGCAGCACGATGCCGATGCCGGCCTGCAGCAACGCGAGCAGGTGCGGCGGCGTCCCCTTCAGATGCTTCGTGACGATCGACGAGATCGCGTACAGGAACGCCGCGCCGAGCGACAGCGCCACGCCCTCGAGATACTCGCCGGGCACCGCGAGCACGGACGGCTCGACGCGCACCACGAACACGAGCCCGGCGAAGGCGAGCGCGAGCCACGCGACCGTCGACGCGGTGATCCGTTCGCGGAACACGATCGCGCCGAGCGCGACGAGCATGAACGGCTGGGTGTTGTAGACGGCGGTGGCCATCGAGATCGACGCCCGCGAATACGCGGCGAACAGCAGCAGCCAGTTCGCGACGATCGCGACGCTGCCGAGCGTCGCGAGCGCGAGCATGCGCGGCGAGAACAGCGAGCGGCGCAGGAAGCCGAACGCCGCGCAGACGATCGCGAGCGTCGCGGCGCCGAACAGGCAGCGGAAGAACACGACATTCGTCAGCGGCTGCTGCGACGACATCACGAGCCAGCCGATCGTGCCGGACATCAGCATCGCGACGACCATCTCGGCGCCGCCGCGGCGAATTTCATTCGAGGCCATCATGAACTCCGTTGAAGAGACTGGATGACTTCGATTCTAGAAACTTGCTTTCGCCGAAACCACGGCTAAACTGAAGCGAATCAGCCGATTGACCTTCGAAAGCAAAGCAATCATGCCGAAACGCCTTTCTCCTCCCGCCGTCGCGTCGCTCGACGCGACCGACCGCGCGATCCTCGCGGCGCTCGCCGACGATGCGCGCATCGCGACCAGCGAACTCGCCCGGCAGATCGGGCTGTCGGCGCCCGCCACCGCCGACCGCGTGCGGCGGCTCGAGGCGCAGGGCGTGATCGCCGCGTTCACCGTCGAGCTCGACCCGCGCGCGCTCGGCTACACGTTGCAGGCGATCGTCCGCGTGAAGCCGCTGCCGGGCCAGTTGCACCTGGTCGAGGAGTTGTTGCGGCGCATTCCCGAATTCGTCGAATGCGACAAGGTCACCGGCGAAGACTGCTTCATCTGCCGGCTCTACCTGCGCACGATCGCGCACCTCGACGACATCCTGTCGAAGGTGACCGAGCGCGCGGAGACGAGCACCGCGATCGTGAAATCGACACCGGTGCCGCGACGCCTGCCGCCGCTGGCCGACGACGACCACGCGCAGCGCTGAGCAGCGGGCCGCGCGCGCTGCCCGCACGCACCGCTACGCAGCCGGGTCGCGCGCTTCGAAGAACGCGAGCAGTTCGTCGATCAGCGCGACGGGCGCCTCTTCCGGAATGTAGTGGCCGCAGTCGAGCGCACGGCCGCTGACGTCGCGCGCGACGCGTCGCCATTCGTCGAGCGGATCGAAGCAGCGGCCGACGATCCCGTGCTCGCCCCACAGTACGCGCAGCGGGCACGCGACCTTGTTGCCGCGCTCGAGATCGGCGCGGTCGTGCTCGAGGTCGATCGTCGCCGACGCGCGATAGTCCTCGCACATCGCATGCACGGCGCCCGGCTGCGCGAGCGCCGCGCGATAGGCGTCGAGCGCCGCGGGCGCGAACGGCGCGAGCCCGGCCGAGCGGTTGCCCATCACGCGCTCGATGTAGGCATCGGTATGGGCGCCGATCAGCGTCTCGGGCAGCGGCGCCGGCTGGATCAGGAAGAACCAGTGGAAATACGCGGTCGCGAATGCGCGGTCGGTTTTCTCGTACATCGCGAGCGTCGGCGCGATGTCGAGCAGCATCATCCGCTCGACGGCGTCCGCGTGATCGAGCGCGAGGCGGTGCGCGACCCGCGCGCCGCGATCGTGCGCGCACACGTGGAACTGCTCGAAGCCGAAATGCCGCATCACCGCGACCTGGTCGGCCGCCATCGCCCGTTTCGAATACGGCATGTGCCGCGCGTCGCTCGGCGGCCGGCCCGACGCGCCGTAGCCGCGCAGGTCGGTGGCGATCACCGTGAAATGATTCGCAAGCGTCGCGGCGACGCGATGCCAGATCATGTGGGTTTGCGGATGCCCGTGCAGCAACAGAAGCGGCGGACCCGCGCCTCCTTTGACACCGAAGATGTCGGTGTCCTGCACCGTCACGCGAAACGGTGCAAACGCCTCAAACGACATGGTTTGTTTCTCGTTGGTTTGTTATGGCGGCTATTTTAGGAGCGCCGGTGCGTCTACACAGCGGGGTAACCACCCGAAACCGTAGAAAGAGAACACTCCCTCGATTGCCGCCCCACCGCGCATTTTGTTAAGCTCGCGTAGAATCGCACGACCGTTCGTATTAATATGAACGCCATCGAGCGCACCGCGGTTCGCGGCTACACTCGAATCACCGTTCGCACGCCAAGCATGGTGTCGGCGCCACGCGACCGCGCGGGCGCCGACGGCCCCTGGAGACTGGAGACATCACATGGCATTGCCCGCTGTCCTGCAGAACCTGACGCTGCCCGTCATCGCGTCGCCGATGTTCATCGTCAGCTACCCCGAACTCGTGCTCGCGCAATGCAAGGCGGGCATCGTCGGTTCGTTCCCCGCGCTCAACGCGCGTCCGGCCGAGCAGCTCGACGCGTGGCTCACGCAGATCCAGTCGGAGCTGGCCGACCACAAGGCGAAACACCCCGACGCGGTGATCGGCCCGATCGCGGTCAACCAGATCGTCCACCAGTCGAACGCGCGGCTCGAGCACGACGTGCGCGTGTGCGTCGAGCACAAGGTGCCGATCTTCATCACGAGCCTGCGCGCGCCGGCGCGCGAGATCGTCGACGCGGTGCACAGCTACGGCGGCATCGTGCTGCACGACGTGATCAACCTGCGCCACGCGCAGAAGGCGCTCGAAGCCGGCGTCGACGGGCTGATCCTCGTCGCGGCCGGCGCCGGCGGCCACGCGGGCACGACGTCGCCGTTCGCGCTGGTCGGCGAAGTCCGCAAGATCTTCGACGGCCCGATCGTGCTGTCCGGCTCGATCGCGAACGGCGGCTCGATCCTCGCCGCGCAGGCGATGGGCGCTGACCTCGCGTACATGGGCACGCGCTTCATCGCGACGCAGGAAGCGCACGCGGTCGAGGACTACAAGCGCGCGATCGTCAACGCGAAATCGTCGGACATCATCTACACGAACCTCTTCACCGGCGTGCACGGCAACTACATCCGCGAGAGCATCGAGAAAGCCGGCCTCGATCCCGAGGCGCTGCCGGAATCCGACAAGACCAAGATGAATTTCGGCAGCGACAAGACGAAGGCGTGGAAGGACATCTGGGGCGCCGGCCAGGGCGTCGGCCTGATGGACGACCTGCCGAGCGTGGGGGCGCTCGTCGAGCGGCTGAAACGCGAGTACGACGACGCGAAGACGCGGCTCGGCATCCCGCGCTGACGCATGCGGCGGCCCCCGCCGCCGCGATCGACACGCCAACCGTCGGCACCAACAAAAAAGCGCGAACCGCTGCGGTTCGCGCTTTTTTTTGTTGCCCCGCCGCGGCGGAATCCGCGGCTCAGACCACCCGCTTCATCCGCGTGATCGGCAGCACGCGCAGGCGCGATTCGATCGACGGGCACAGCGACTGCCCTTCGAAACGCGCCGCGAGGAAATCGACGAACGAGCGCACCTTCGCGGACACGTGACGACGGCTCGCGTACACCGCATAGATCGGCGCTTCGTGCGGCGGCACCGAATCGAGCAGCACCGGCACGAGCCGGCCCGACTCGATGTCGTCGCCGACCACCTCGGTGCCGAGCAGCGCGATGCCCGCGCCGGCGAGCACGGCTGCGCGCAGCCCTTCGAGATGATTCACGATCAGGTTGCCGTTCAGGTTCACGCGCGACGCGGCGGCCGCGTCGATCACCAGCGAATCGAGCATCGTCGAATTCGAATCGCGCCGCAGGTAGTTGTGGTGCGCGAGATCGGCGATCGTCTGCGGCGTGCCGTGCTTCTCGAGATACTCGGGCGACGCGACCAGCAGGATGTGCGCAGTCGCGATCTGCCGCGCGACCAGCGACGACGATTTCAGGCCGTTCGGCGCCGCGCGCACCGCGACGTCGTAGCCTTCCTCGATCAGGTCGACCACGCGATCGGACAGCGTCATGTCGACGGTCACGTCCGGGAAGCGGCCCGCGTAATCGGTGACGGCCTGCATCACGTGCCGCAGCCCGAACGCGGACAGCGACGTCACGCGCAGCCTGCCCTGCGGCACCACGCTCGCGGCGCCGACGGCCTGCCCGGCTTCGTCGAGTTCGGACAACGCCTGCACGAGGCGCTCGTAGTATTCGCGTCCCGCCTCGGTAGGCGCGACGCGTCGTGTCGTGCGATGCAGCAGGCGCGCGCCGAGCTGCTGCTCGAGATGCATCACGTGCTTGCTCGCCATCGCAGCCGACATCTGCATGCGCTCGGCCGCGCCGACGAAGCTGCCCACTTCGACGACGTAGCGAAACACATTCATGCTGACGAGGGTATCCATCGAACTAGCTCGTAATGACGGGGGGAATGGTCCAATTACGAGATAGGGTAACAAAGGCGAGGAAACAGAAAGGTCAAGAAAGGCAAAACGGCGCCGCGTGTGGCGGCGCCGTTTCTGGCGGGAAAACATGCAGCCGGAACGCGCGATTTACACGCGCGGCCCGCGCACCGTTCGCGCGTGCGCGTCAGAACTTCGCGCGGATACCGGCACCGAACGTGTTGCCGGTCGACAGGCCGCTGATGTGGTCGTTCATGTAGGCCGCGTAGACGTCCGTGCGCTTGGACAGCGGATAGTCGTAGCCGACGGCCCAGGTCTGGCGCGTCTGGTCGAGGCCGCCCGCGTCGCGCGAGTACGCGTACGACGCCATCGCGTTGCCCACGCCGAGCGGCACGGACACGCCGCCCTGCGCGGTGTTCACGTGCCAGCTTCCCGCGACCTGGTCGTTCTTCGTATACATGTACTGGCCGAACAGCTTCACGAGCTTCAGGTCGTAGGTCGCGCCGACCAGCGCGATCCCCTGACTCTTCATGCCGGCGACGAGCGCGCTCAGATCCTGCGGGCCGTTGTTGAAGTTCACGTACTGATACATCGCGGTCGCCGCGAACGGGCCGTTCGCGTAGTTGAACTGCGCGCTCCACTTCTTCGAACGGTTGTCGCCGGCCTGGTTGCCGAGCGCGTACATCGCGCCGAAGTTCAGGCCGCCGAACGAAGGCGACGTGTACGACAGCGCGTTGTTCCAGCCCGAATCGCCGACCGCGCCCTGGTCGCTCGGATAGGTCGGGAACGTGCCGAGGCCGAGGAACACGTGATACACCATCGGCGAGAAGGTGTACGAGTCGTAGAACGGGTTGAACAGGATCGTCGACAGGAACAGGTGCGTCGTCAGGCGGCCGGCCGTCACCGTGCCGTACGGCGAGCTGATGCCGACGTACGCGTTGCGCGCGAAGAACGTGTCGCCCTGGAAGCGGCCGTACTGGCCGTTCTGCGCACGGAAGAAGCTTTCCAGCGTGAAGATCGCCTTGTAGCCGCTGCCCAGATCCTCGGCGCCGTGCAGGCCCCAGTACGACGTCGACATCCCGCCGCCCGACACGTTCCATGCGCGATCGCTGCCCGGGAACTTGGTCGCGCCGACCCATTCGTCGACCTGGCCGTAGAGCGAGACGCTCGATTGCGCGTGGACGGGTGCGGCGGCCGCCACGCAGGCGGCTGCGGCGATCAGCTTGACGGACGTGCGCGAGGCACGGCGAGCGAATCCTTTCATGGGATCTCCAGGTTTTGTCGAATAGTCGATAAGTGGCGCGAGCGTTGTTTTTTGGAGCCGAGTGCTTGCGTCGTATGGGGCGCAGCCATCTTTACGGATCATTCGTCCGGTCAAAATTGCGCACACTTATTGCGGGTATAGCGGCGGCATTAACTTCGCGGGATCGATACATGGCCGGATGCACGGCGGCGGCCCGGCGCGAACGCGGTCGCGCGGCGCAGCGGCGGCGTGGCATACGCGTGCCGGGCGCGAAAGATAGCGCAATGCGACGGGAAAATCAGCGGAAATCTGCGCGCGACTGTGGCGAATTCGCATCAGCCGGCGGGGGGGCGAATGCCGGGGCGCTCAGTTTCGGTAGAACGGGGAGAAAAACGGCGAGTGCGAAGGTTCTTCCTGCGAGCGGGGCGGCGGCATCGGACGGCCGCCGCGCTCCTCGTTGTAGCGCGCAACGTCGGCGCGGATCGACCCGGCACGCAGCGGCACGTTGCCGCCGCCCGGCGGGCGCGGCATCTGGCGCGCCTCGGCGCTGATCGGGCGATACGGGCTTTGCGCGGCGTAGTGGCCGTACGACGGCGTCGGCCGCAGCCCCCAGCGGGAGCCGGAGCCGCTCACGCCGCCGGGGCGCATCCCGCCGGGCGGCGGAACGCGGCGCCAGACCGGCACGCCGCCGGGCCCGCCGCCATTCGGCTGACCGTACGCGCGCATGTCGCCGCCACCGAAGCCGTGGCCGCCGAACCCATGACCGCCGTGGGGCGGTTGCGCGAGCGCGAGCGGCATCAGCAACGTGCCGAGCACGCCTGCCACCCATCGTCCGATCTTCCGTTTCACCCGTTCCGTCATCGTTCAGTGCCCGTCCACGCCCGCCGCCGGCTCCTTTCGGCCGACCCAAGGCTTTCAGCAGTAATTTATGAGCGGCCCGAAACTGTGTCGAGCCAAAAAGTGTTATGTCGCGGGCACCGGTGTAACACCATGTTACTGCTAGGTTTTTTCACTTCAGGGCGCGATCGCGACAGAACATTCTTCTGCCATCCCGCGTGTCGCCGGGCCGCTGCGACAGCCGCCGTTACATGCAATCAGTTCATCAATCGATTCCCACAATGAATTTGTGTAGTGAATCGTCAACCGGGACAATGACGCCATCCGCGCGCGCGACGCGCGCCTCCGTCGTTTCCGAATCGAGTTCCCGATGGCCCGTCCCCGTTTTCTTCCCGACAACTTCACGCTCGCGCTCGTCGGCACCGTCGTGCTCGCGAGCCTGCTGCCCTGCCGCGGCCCGGCCGCCCACGCGTTCAACTGGGCGACCAACATCGCCGTCGGCCTGCTGTTCTTCCTGCACGGCGCGAAGCTGTCGCGCGAAGCCGTCGTCGCGGGCGCGACCCACTGGCGGCTGCACGCGGTCGTGCTGCTCAGCACGTTCGCGCTGTTCCCGCTGCTCGGCCTCGCGCTGAAACCCGTGCTGCAGCCGCTCGTCACGCCGACGCTGTATGCGGGCGTGCTGTTCCTGTGCACGCTGCCGTCGACGGTCCAGTCGTCGATCGCGTTCACGTCGATCGCGAAGGGCAACGTGCCGGCCGCCGTGTGCGCGGCATCCGCGTCGAGCCTGCTCGGGATCTTCGTCACGCCGGCGCTCGTCGGGCTGATGATCACGTCGCAGTCGGCCGGCGCCGCGTCGCCGTGGAGCACCGTCGGCAGCATCGTGATGCAGCTGCTCGTGCCGTTCATCGCCGGTCAGTTGCTGCGCCCCGTGATCGGCGGCTGGATCGACCGCAACCGCGGCGTGCTGCGCTTCGTCGACCAGGGCTCGATCCTGCTGGTCGTCTACGTCGCGTTCAGCGAGGCCGTCAACGAGGGCCTGTGGCACCAGATCCCGCCGCGCGCGCTCGGCGGCCTGCTCGTCGTCAACCTCGTGCTGCTCGCGATCGCGCTGCTGCTGACCGCGTTCGTCAGCAAGCGGCTCGGCTTCAACCGCGCCGACCAGATCACGATCATCTTCTGCGGATCGAAGAAGAGCCTCGCGGCCGGCGTGCCGATGGCGAAGGTGATCTTCTCGGCGAACGCGGTCGGCGCGGTCGTGCTGCCGCTGATGCTGTTCCACCAGATCCAGCTGATGGCGTGCGCGGCGCTCGCGCAGCGCTGGGGCGCGCGCGACATGAGCGGCGAGCACGACGAGGGCGACGCGACGTCCGCGTCCGGCGCGCTGAGCGCGGGCAAGCGCTGACGCGGGGAAGGCAGGACGGCCGCCGGAAGGCCGCCGCCCCTTCTCCTGCCGGCCTTCCGGGCGTGCACCGACACGCGTGCGGCGCGATGCGCCATCGGCGCCCATCGTGTCACGAAATCTTCATTCAATTCCGCGCGAGCGCTGCCGTTAAGCCGGACGTCCCGTCGATTCGGCTGCCCTCGCCCATGCCCGCGCTCCCCACCGACTCCGCTGCCGCCCGCACCACGCGCCTGATCGCGGATCGCGCGCTCGCGGCCGTCTTCCAGCCGATCGTCGACCTCCGGTCGGGGATGGTCGTCGGTTACGAAGGACTGATCCGCGGCCCGCGCGGCACGGACCTCGAACCGCCCGCCGCGCTGTTCGCACAGGCCGCGCGCGAAGGCGAGACCATCGCGCTCGAGCAGGCCGCCGCGCTCACCTGCCTCGACGCGTTCGCGGCGCTCGGCTGCGACGGCAAGCTGTTCCTCAATTTCAGCGCCGGGACGATCCTCGCGCTCGCCAGCAAACGCGAGCGCGCACGGCAGTTCCTCGGCCGCGCGCGGGTCGGCGCCGAGCGCATCGTGATCGAGCTGACCGAGCAGAATGCGATGCCCGATGTCGCGCACATCGGGCCGGCGGTCGCGTCGCTGCGCGACGCCGGCGTCCAGTTCGCGCTCGACGACTACGGCACCGCGAACGCGAGCATGAACCTGTGGCTGCGCCTGCAGCCGGACGTCGTGAAGATCGACCGCTTCTTCATCCACGACATCGCGCGCGACCCGCTCAAGTTCGAGGCCGTGAAGGCGATGCAGCACTTCGCGCAGGCGAGCGGCGCGCAACTGATCGCGGAAGGCATCGAGAACGAATGCGACCTGATCGTCGTGCGCGACATGGGGATCTGCTGCGTGCAGGGCTTCCTGCTCGGCCGGCCGAACGCGCGGCCGTCGCGCGTCGTCGCGCCGGCCGCGCGCGACGCGATCCGCGCGCCGCACATCGCGGTGTTTCCCGGCGCGACGCGCTCGGTGCGGCCGGCCGGCACGATCGCCGGGAAGATGCTGGTGCCCGCGCCGGCGCTGCCGCGCGACGCGACCAGCAACGACGTGCTCGAGCTGTTCAACCGGATGCCCGACCTGCACGCGGTCGCGCTCGTCGAACGCGGGCGGCCCGTCGCGCTCGTGAATCGCCGCGGCTTCATCGACCGCTTCGCGTTGCCGTATCACCGCGAGGTGTTCGGGAAGAAGCCGTGCCTGCAGTTCGCGAACGACGCGCCGTTGATGATCGACAACGCAACGACGTTCGAGCAGCTCGCAAGTCTGCTCGCGAGCCACGACCAGCGCTATCTCGCGGACGGCTTCGTGATCACCGAACACGGCCGCTACGTCGGGCTCGGCACCGGCGAGAGCCTGGTGCGCGCGGTGACCGAGATGCGCATCGAGGCCGCGCGCTACGCGAATCCGCTGACATTCCTGCCCGGCAACATCCCGATCAGCGCGCACATCGACCGCCTGCTGCAGCGCGACGCCGGCTTTCACGCGTGCTACGTCGACCTGAACCAGTTCAAGCCGTTCAACGACCAGTACGGCTACTGGCAGGGCGACGAGGTGCTGAAGTTCGCCGCGACGGTGCTGGCCGGCGTGTGCGATCCGCAGCGCGACTTTCTGGGCCACGTCGGCGGCGACGATTTCCTCGTGCTGTTCCAGCGCGACGACTGGCGCGAACGCGCGGCCGACGCGATCGCGCGCTTCAACGACGGCGCGCGGCTCTTCTACACGCAGGCCGACCGGCAGGCGGGCGGGCTGCACGGCGAGGACCGCCACGGCAACCCGGCGTTCTTCGGCTTCGTGACGATGGCGATCGGCGCGGTCGGCGTACCGGCCGGCGCGCATGGCGCCAAACGGTACGGCAGCGACGAGATCGCATCGGTCGCGGCGCTCGCGAAGCGGCGCGCGAAACAGCAGCCGGACGGGCTGGCGGTCGTCGATCTCGACGCGGGCCGCGCCGCGCTGCGCCATCGCGGCGAACCGCCGGCCGCGGCGGCAGGCTGAGCGGCACGCGGTTCGCCGCGATGGC
>NZ_JAAGPK010000044.1:0-51326 GCF_017104685.1 Burkholderia sp. Tr-20355
TCGCGCGGCCGACGGCTTCGCCGCGCAACTGCCGCTGGATCTCGTGCGCCCCCACGCCCCGGCCCGCGCCGTCCCGTGGCTCGCGATCGAGGACCCGGCCCATCCGTGGCCGAAGCTGCCCGGCAAGCCGGTCAGCGCCGGGCCGTTCTACCTCGTGTGGCTCGGGCCGGACGCGTCGTCGGTGCGCGGCGAGCAGTGGCCGTACCAGGTCGTGCGCGTCACGATCGAATCGTCGCCGCTCGCGCGCTGGCCGTCGCTGGCCGTCGATCCGGCCTTGCCCGCCGACGAGCCGGCCCGCGCGGGCCAGCGGCTGTTCGTCACGCAATGCCTCGCCTGCCACCGGCTCGACGGTGCGGGCAGCAGCCACGCCGGCCCCGACCTGAACACGCCGATGAATCCGGTCGACTACTTCCAGCCGGCCGCGCTGCGCCGCTATATCCGCGACCCGGCGTCGGTACGCGACTGGCCGGGCCGCCGCATGCCGGCCTTTCCGCCCGACCAGCTGAGCGACCGGGAACTCGACCAGATCGTCGCGTATCTCGCGTACCGGGCAAAGCGCAAGGCCGGCCAGTGACGGGCAGCCGG
Organism: Burkholderia sp. Tr-20355; assembly: GCF_017104685.1. Taxonomy (NCBI): domain Bacteria; kingdom Pseudomonadati; phylum Pseudomonadota; class Betaproteobacteria; order Burkholderiales; family Burkholderiaceae; genus Burkholderia; species Burkholderia sp. Tr-20355. The sequence goes on from NZ_JAAGPK010000044.1 coordinate 586, forward strand.
ATCATCCAGGGGACGTTGATGACATCACGCGACACGCTGTTCACCATCGCGCCGATCGACGCCGCGCAGACGCACCCGCTCAGGGCGACGATCCTGCTCAACGGCGACCTGAACGCATGCGAGCTGGCCGGCGACCATGCGCCGACGACGCTGCATGTCGGCGTGCGCGACCGGTCGGGCATCGTCGCCGTCGCGTCGCTCTGCGAGGAGCCGCGCGACGACGATCCCGCGCAGCCGGCGTGGCGGCTTCGCGGAATGGCCGTCCACCCTGCCGTGCGCGGCATGGGATTCGGACGCGTGCTGGTGCAGGTCTGCGTGCGGCACGCGGAAGAACGCGGGGCCGCGCTCGTCTGGTGCACGGCACGCGAAGCGGCGTACCGGTTCTACGAAAAGCTCGGGTTTGCGGCCGATGGTGCGTTGACGACGATGCCGGGCCGCACCGATACGGCGTTCCACGTGATGCGCCGCTACATCGGCCGGCATTCGCGGTCGGTCTGACGCAACGCGCGCGCTGGCGTCACGCCAGACGAACGCCTGCCCGGCCCGGCGAAACCCTGCCGCCGGGCCGGGCGCGTCACGCTCAGGCTTCCTGCGCGCTTCGCAGCACCGCGCGCAACAGCACGTCGGCGCCCGCCGCCGCCCATTCGGGCGTGATCGCTTCGGCCTCGTTGTGGCTCAGCCCGTCGACGCACGGCACGAAGATCATCCCGGTCGGCGCGACGCGCGCGACATAACACGCGTCGTGGCCCGCGCCGGACACGATATCCATGTGCGACAGACCGAGCGCCTCGGCCGCGTCGCGCACTGCGTCGATGCAGCGCGGCGCGAACGGAACCGGCGGGTACGTGAAGATCTGCTCGATCCGCGCGCCGAGGCCGGACGCGTCCGCCACGCGTGCGAGTTCCGCGCGCAGCGCCGCGTCCAGTTCGTCGAGTACCGCATCGTCGGGATGGCGGAATTCGACCGTGAAGAAGCAGCCGCCCGGCACCGTATTGCGCGAGTTCGGCCGCGCCTCGATCATCCCGACCGTCGCGCGCGCATGCGGCGCGTAACGACGGCCGAGTTCGTCGAGAAACGAGATCATCCGTGCGGCGCCGACCAGCGCATCGCGACGGAATGCCATCGGCGTCGTGCCCGCGTGCGCGTCGACACCGGTCAACGTCACTTCGTACCAGCGTTGCCCCTGCCCGGCCGTCACGACGCCGATCGTCTTGCCGGCCCGTTCGAGAATCGCGCCCTGCTCGATATGCAGTTCGTACGCCGCGTGCACCGGATAACCGCCGACGGGCGCCGCGCCCGCATAGCCGATCCGCTCGAGCTCGTCGCCGATCGTCCGGCCCGTGCCGTCGGTACGCGACAGCCCGTATTCGAGCGTATAGACGCCGGAAAACACGCCGGCCGACACCATCGCCGGCGCGAAGCGCGAGCCTTCCTCGTTGGTCCAGATCACGACGTCGACCGGGCGCTCGGTCTCGATGCCCGCGTCGTTCAGCGCACGCACGACCTCGAGGCCGCCGAGCACGCCGTAGATGCCGTCGTACTTGCCGCCCGTCGGCTGCGAATCGGCGTGCGAACCGGTCATCACCGGCGCGGCATCGGGATTCCGGCCGGGGCGGCGAGCGAACACGTTGCCCATTTTGTCGACGCGCACCGTGCAGCCGGCCTCTCGCGCCCATTGCACGAACAGGTCGCGCGACTCGCGATCGAGATCGGTCAGCGCGAGGCGGCAGACGCCGCCCTTCGGCGTCGCGCCGATCTGGGCCATCCGCTCGAGCGACGCCCACAGGCGGTCGCCGTCGACGCGCGGTACGTTGACGGTGTTCTCACGCATCGCCGTGCTCCGCGGAACCTTGCAGCGCATAGCGGAAATCGCAACGCTTGCCGCCCTGCATGATCGTGCTCGTGCGCGTGAGCGCGATATCCGGCGCATAACCCTGGATGAAATAGCTGTCGCGCGCGCAGCTGAGCAGGTGCCCGATCTCGCCGAGCCCCATCGCGTGATACATCTCCGCGTAGCGGCAGCGATGCACGTCGTAGTCGTAATGCGTGTCGTCCGCGCGCCGCACCTCGACGTCGAGCGCATCGTCCTTCTCCCACAGCACCTGCAGCGCGATGAACGACTTCACGCTCGTGCCGTCCGGCTCCTGCGCGGCGAACGTGCGGCCCGCGTCGACGGCCGCGCCGCGCACGGCTTCCGCGATCACGGCCTGCGCGCGCTCGGTGCCGAACTCGCGCTTCATGATCTCGTAGATCGGCTTGATGATTTCCGCTTCGATGCGGCGCCGCGCGAGGATCCCGAGGCGCGTGTCCTCGGGTGCGGCGGCGGATGTCGGGCTGGATTCGGTCATGAGGATCGTCTTTGTCTCGTGGGGTCTACTTGGCCGCGGTGCGCGAACCGCCGAGCACGTCGACGACGGCCCACTTGCCGCCGCGCACCTGGTAGATCGTGAAGGCCGGGTCCTTCAGGTTGCCTTCCGGGTCGAACGCGATACGCCCGGTCACGCCCGGCCGGTCGATGGCGCGCACCGCCGCGACGAGCTTCGCCGGCTGCGTCGTGCCGGCCTTCTGCGCGGCGGCGATCAGCGTGGCCGCCGCGTCGTACGCGAACGGCGCATGCAGTTCGATCGGTGCATGAAAGCGTGCCTGGTATTGCGTGTCGAACGCCTGGCCGCCCGGCATCCGGTCGAGCGGCAGGCCCGGTTCGAGCGCCGTCACGCCGTCGCCGTCCTTGCCCGCGAGCGACAGGAAGGTCTGGCTCACGAAGCCGCCCGCGCCGAGCAGCGGCGCATTGACGCCGAGCTGGCGCATCCGGCGGGCGATCGGCGCGGCCTGCGCATCGAGGCCGCCGAAGAACACGAGATCCGCGTGCTTGCCCTTGATCGCGGTCAGCACGCCGCTGAAATCGGTCGTCTTGTCGTTCACGTACTGGCGATCGACGATCGCGCCGCCGTTCGCCTGCACGCCCTTGATGAACTGGTCGGCCAGTCCCGCGCCGAACGACGTGCGATCGTCGATCACCGCGATGCGCTTCGCCTTCAGCGTCTTCACCGCATACGCGCCGGTGAAATTGCCGCCCGCATCGTCGTGGCCCATGATCCGGAACGCCGTCGCGTAGCCCTGCTGCGTGTATTGATGGCCGGTGGACGCCGGCGCGATCTGCGGGATGCCCGCGTCGCGGTACACGCGCGACGCCGGCACGCTGCAGCCCGTGTTCCAGTGACCGACGACGCCGATCACGTGCTGGTCGACGAGCTGCTGCGCCACCGCGACGGCCGTGCGCGGATCGGACTGGTCGTCGGCCGCGACGAGCTTGTAGACGACCGGCTTGCCGCCGATGGTCGGATGCTTGGCGTTCGCGTCGTCGATCGCGAGTTGCGCGCCGTTCTGCAGATCCTTGCCGATCCGCGCGGACGGGCCGGTCAGCGGCGCGGCGAGACCGATCAGGATCGTCTGCGGTGCGGATTGCGCGAACGCGGGAACGGAGGCGACCAGGGCGGCCGCGGAGAATGCGAGACTGGCGGAGAGAAAAGCGATTTTCATGTGTGGAGGATCGGTAGGTCGAATCAAAACATGAAAAATATTAAATATTCAACACCCAAGCCCCAAATACCCAATTGTTGGATGCTTATGCCGTTTCCGGAACATTAACGTATACGACTGTATATAAAGCATATTTTCATGTTGTCGCTTACCCTGACTTTTCGATAAAATTCGATACATGAAAAATATCGAACAATTACCGCACGATCCGCCGCTGCGCGCGGTGCGCGCGTTCGAAGCGTTTGCGCGTCTCGGGTCGGTCACCGCGGCGGCGGGCGAACTCGACATCACGCCGTCGGCCGTCAGCCATCAGCTGCAACTGCTGGAAGCGTTCATCCAGACGCCGCTGACGGTCCGCGAAGGCCGGCTGCTCGCGCTCACCGACGAAGGGCGCGATTATTACCGCTCGATCAGCGCGGCGTTCTCGGTGCTGCGCAGCGCGACGCGCTTCGTGCGCGACCGCTCGTCGCTGCGGCAGATCACCGTCAGCCTGATTCCGCTGCTCGGCATCGGCTGGTTCATTCCGCGGCTGCACGCGTTCCTCGCCGACAACACGGACGTCGACGTCACGGTGCTGTACGCCCATCACCGCAACTACCGAAGCGACGCGTCGGACCTGTCGATCCGCTTCGGCACCGGCGACTGGCCCGGCTACCGCTGCGAACGGCTGCTGCCGGGCGCGATGGTGCCGATGTGCAGCCCGTCGTTCCTGACGCGCCACGGGCCGTTCCGCACGCCGGCCGATCTCGCCCGGGCGCCGCTCGTGCACGACGAGGATCGCAGCACGTGGGTCAACTGGCTGCAGGGTGCCGGCGTGCGGCACGTGTCGCACGCGGTGGGGCCGATGTTCGAGGATGGGCAGCTCACGCTGAGCGCCGCGCGTGCGGATCTCGGCGCGGCGCTGCTGCGCGCGCCGCTGGTCGAGCGCGAGCTGGCGAACGGCGAGCTCGTGAAGCTGTTCGATCACGCGCTCGACGACGGGCGCGATTACTACCTGTGTACGCGCGAGGACGCGGACATGCCGGACGGGGCGCGGCGGCTCGCCGAGTGGCTGAGGAAGATGGCGGGGATCTGAGCGGAACGTGCCGCGCCGGCGGAACGACGCTCGGAATGGTAAAAGCGCTCTTCGACACCAACATCCTGATCGACTATTTGGGCGGCGTGGAATCGGCACGCGTGGAACTGGGCCGCTACGACTATCGAGCGATCAGCACGATCTCGTGGATGGAGGTGCTGGCCGGTACGCCCGCACAGGACGAGGCGCCCATCCGCGCATGGCTCTCGTCGTTTGATGTCATCGCGCTCGACCACACCGTTGCGAATCGCGTCATGACAATCCGTCAGGAGCGGCGCCTCCGCCTGCCCGACGCAATTGTCTGGGCATCGGCACAAGTCAACGGGCTCCTGCTCGTGTCGCGCAACACGAAGGACTTCCCCGCCACCGAACCCGACGTCCGCGTTCCCTACACGCTCTGAGCCGTCGCATACCGCGACACCTTGCCCTCCCGTCGCACCGGACACGATCGCGCGAGACGTTCGTCCAGCGCCCGCGCTCGTCCGCATTCGACAGCCATCCGCCCCGCACTCGACAAGCCGCTCCCACAGGCCCGCACAATCAAGGGCCGGAAGCAGATAGAAAATCCCGATGCCCCAGATTGAAACAAGCAATTTCACAAGCTCCGGGTGAACCCGGATACTGGCAACACTCCACTCACCACTGAAGACAAGGAATTCTCCAGATGCCGATCATCAACACCCAAATCAAGCCGTTCAAGGCAACCGCTTACCACAACGGCGATTTCGTGCCCGTCTCGGAAGAGAACTTCAAGGGCAAGTGGTCCGTCGTCGTGTTCTACCCGGCCGACTTCACGTTCGTCTGCCCGACCGAGCTGGGCGACCTCGCCGACCGTTACGCGGAATTCCAGAAGCTGGGTGTCGAAATCTACGGCGTGTCGACCGACACGCACTTCACGCACAAGGCATGGCACGACACGTCGGACACGATCGCCAAGATCAAGTACCCGATGATCGGCGACCCGACGCTCACGCTGTCGCGCAACTTCGACGTGCTGATCGAGGAAGAAGGAATGGCCCTGCGCGGCACGTTCGTGATCAACCCGGAAGGCGAGATCAAGCTGTGCGAAATCCACGACAACGGCATCGGCCGCGACGCAGGCGAACTGCTGCGCAAGGTGCAGGCTGCGCAATACATCGCGGCGCACCCGGGTGAAGTGTGCCCGGCCAAGTGGACGCCGGGCGCGGAAACGCTGACCCCGTCGCTCGACCTGATCGGCAAGATCTGACGATCGCGCCGCGCGCCTCGCACGAGGCGCGCGATGGCGGGCCGCCGCGACACGCGGCCCGCACCCTCCTCCGGCACGACGTGCCCGACCAGCATAATCAATACGGAATCCGAAACGCCATGCTCGACGCCAATCTCAAGAACCAACTCAAAGCGTACCTCGAAAAAATCACGCGCCCGATCGAACTCGTCGCTTCGCTCGACGACAGCGCAAAATCGCAGGAACTGCTGGCGCTGCTGAACGAGATTGCGTCGCTGACGGATCGCGTGACCGTTGCGGAACGCCGCGACGACGCCGAGCGCAAGCCGTCGTTCTCGATCGGCGAACCCGGCAAGCCGGCCGGCATCCGCTTCGCCGGCATCCCGATGGGCCATGAATTCACGTCGCTCGTGCTCGCGTTGCTGCAGACGGGCGGCCACCCGATCAAGCTCGACGACGACGTGATCGAACAGATCCGCGCGCTCGACGGCGATTACGCATTCGAGACGTATTTCTCGCTGTCGTGCCAGAACTGCCCGGAAGTCGTGCAGGCGCTGAACGTGATGTCGCTGATCAACCCGCGCATCCGCCACGTCGCGATCGACGGCGCACTGTTCCAGGATGAAGTCGAGTCGCGCCAGATCATGGCCGTGCCGACGATGTTCCTGAACGGCGCGTCGTTCGGCCAGGGCCGCAGCAGCGTGAAGGAAATCCTCGCGAAGCTCGACACGGGCGCCGGCGAACGCGCGGCGAAGTCGCTCGAAAACAAGCCGGTGTTCGACACGCTGATCGTCGGCGGCGGCCCGGCAGGCGCGGCAGCCGCCATCTACTCGGCGCGCAAGGGCATCGCGACGGGCGTCGTCGCCGAGCGTTTCGGCGGCCAGGTGCTCGACACGATGGCGATCGAGAACTTCGTGTCGGTACAGGAAACCGAAGGGCCGAAGTTCGCGACCGCGCTCGAGCAGCACGTGAAGCAGTACGACGTCGACATCATGGACGTGCAGCGCGCCGACGCGTTGATTCCGGGCGACGTGCACCAGATCCGCCTCGCGAACGGCGCGGTGCTGAAGGCGAGGACGATCGTGCTCGCGACCGGCGCGCGCTGGCGCGAAATCAACGTGCCGGGCGAGCGCGAGTACCGCAACCGCGGTGTCGCGTACTGCCCGCACTGCGACGGCCCGCTGTTCAAGGGCAAGCGCGTCGCGGTGGTCGGCGGCGGCAACTCGGGCGTCGAGGCCGCGATCGACCTGGCCGGCATCGTGAAGGAAGTCACGCTGATCGAATTCGGCGCGCAACTGCGCGCGGACGAAGTGCTGCAGCGCAAGCTGCGCAGCCTGCCGAACGTGACGATCGTCACGCAGGCGCAGACGACCGAGCTGACCGGCGACGGCAGCAAGCTGAACGGGCTCGTCTACAAGGATCTGCGCTCGGGCGACACGCGGCGCATCGATCTCGAAGGCGTGTTCGTGCAGATCGGCCTCGTGCCGAACACCGAATGGCTGAAAGGGACGGTCGAACTGTCGAAGCACGGCGAGATCGTCGTCGATGCGCGCGGTGCGACGTCGGTGCCGGGCGTGTTCGCGGCCGGCGACGTGACGACGGTGCCGTTCAAGCAGATCGTGATCGCCGTGGGTGAAGGCGCGAAGGCGTCGCTCGGCGCGTTCGACCACCTGATCCGCCAGGACGTGGCGCCGGCCGCCGCACCGCAGCCGCAAGCGGAAGAAGCGGTCGCCGCATAACGCCCTTCGGCGTACCGGATTGTCTCTCTTGGCCCCGCATGCTTTGGTCGGCATGCGGGGTCCTTTTTATTCGGAAGTTGGCGCGGCTACTTGGTTGCGGTCGGATCGCCGTTCGCAGGCACGGGTGTCGTCGACTTGAAGTTGCTCGATGCGCGGACCAGTTGCTCGGTCATCGCGGCGGCGACCGGATTCGCGCCGGACGAATTCCCCTGGCGGGACGAACCGGCGCTTGCCGACATCGACGACATCGGCGGCGGCGGCAACGACGGGTCGAGCTTCGCCGATTCCCGGACCAGCGCGGCCGTCTCCGGCGTTTCGGATTTCGTCGCGGCCGGCGCGGCGGCTGCATGGCGTTCGAGGCCGTCGCGCTTGCGCGGCGCACGTTGCGCGACCTGCGCGGATGCGGCCGATGGAGCGGGTTTGACGGCCGGCGCCGGCGGGGTCGAATCCTGCGCATCCACCGTCACCACGTTGACTTTCGGCGGCGGTGCGGCGGGCTTCGTCACCGGTTGCGGCTTGTCGCTGACGACCGGAACCGCGGGCACGGCCGCAGGCGCCGCGTCGATCCGCGCGGTTTCAGCCGGCGCAGGCGTGGGTGCGGAGGGAGGCGGCGCGGCCGCGACCTGTTTCGATGCCGTCGCGGCAGCCGGTGCCGGCGGCGCGATGGCGCCCTGCACCGCATGATCGTTGCTCGCGGGTGCCGCGGCGACCGGCGCGGCCGAATCGCCGATGCCGGCGTCTTCGATCGCACGGTGGTCCGCGCGCAGGAGCATCACGTAGCCAGTGCCGGCCGCGGCTACCAGGAGCGCACCGGCGATCATCAAGGTCTTGCGGGTACTCGTCATGCTTGCTCACCGATCATTTCGACGTGAACAAGCCATCATACGCGGCCGTCGGTCATTGATCCCGCATGAATACATTTGGTTGCATTGATGGCGGCCGAGGGCCGCCGATGCGATGCCGCGCGCCCTATCGTCAGACGGAAAAATGCCTGCTCGTCCCCGTCAGATACAGAAAATTGCAACCGCGATCCCGCCGAACAGCAGCCACTTCACGACGTAGTACACGGTGCGATTCCATGCCTTCAATCGCTTGCCGGCGCGGCGAATCGCATACAGGTACCTGAACGCACGATTGAGGCCGCCCGTGCGATCGCCGGTTTCGTTCGGCGACGCCGCCGCGCGCATCAGCAGTTGCCCGAACGCATCGTTGATGCGCTGCGCCCAGCGATATCTCATCGGGCGGTCGATGTCGCAGAACAGGATCACGCGATCGTGCCCGGTGCGGTTTTCGGCCCAGTGCAGGTACGTCTCGTCGAACATCACGGCCTCCCCGTCCCGCCATGCATACGACTCGCCGTCCACGATGATCCGGCACGCGTCGTCGTTCGGCGTATCGAGCCCGAGGTGGTAGCGCAGCGAGCCCGCGTACGGATCGCGATGCAGCCCGAGTTTCCCGCCCGGCGGCAACTGCGCGAACATCGCCGCCTTGATCGACGGAATCCGCGACAGGATCTCGACCGAGCGTGGACACAGCGCCTGCGCGGACGGATGCGGCGCGTCGTACCACTTCAGGTAGAAACGCTTCCAGCCGTGGCGAAAGAACGAATTGAAGCCGATGTCGTTGTACTCGCCGGACGCCTTGATCCGGCTCGCGTCGCGCAACGCGAGCGCTTCGCCGCGAAACGTGCGCCATTCGCGCCGTAGCACCGCGAGCTCCGGAAAGTGATCCGTATCGAGAAACGGCGTGGTCGGCACCGACGAGAACGCGTAAGAAAAGCAGTTCAGCGGTGCGATGAAGGTCGAGTGATCGGATAGTTGCCTGAACAACCTGTGCCGAACCTTGCCGCGCCGATGCGTGTACACGACACACGCAACGAACACGATCAACAGGACCCAGCGCATCGATATTTCCCCCGTAAGCTGTTTGCCGAAATTCTAGGTAGGGGAAAAAATTCCTGCACTGACGCGCAGGTCGTGCGGCGTGCGTCGTCACGACGCGGCGCGTTGCCGGATCGACCGTGCCGAAACGCCGAAAGGCCCGAGAATACGGGCTTTTCGGGCCATCGTGGCGCGCGTGCGGCGTGCTCCCGACGCAGGCGCCGCCGGCGATTATTCCGGAAACGGCAAATCAGTTTGTCGGTCTGCACGCATACCGAACGCGTTCAGCGTCATCGTCGCACGCAAACAGGCAACCGGTGCGCCCCATCCCCGACATGATTGCGTCGACAGTCGGCAGCACACCGCTCTTGTCGCACGCCGCGCGAGTCATGTTCAGGTCGACCGCCGAGCGGACGGCATGCGAACGTCGCATCCTCGAACGACGGAATTCGCAACAGGGTTTCACCGAGCGCGGGCACGGCATCCGACAAAGCGCGGCATCGTGGGCGGTCAGGCCCCGGGCGCGCATGCCTGACACGCAGGAACCAGTTCGTGTGAGGGAGACCGCATCGCACTTTTCCGATTGGTTAAACCTGAATTTCGTACTAGTCCCATTAAAAATCCCGCCCCGTTCGATGAAAATCCCAAATCTGATCGGAGTTCGACATATCTGCCCTTCCATACGACGACATTTCGCCGGGAAATCCCCATGAACCTCACGAGTCCATTTCATCCTGCCTCGATATCGGCTTGTTCAAGACGTGTACTCCGCCGCGCGTCACTGCCCGTCGTCCTGACGCTCATGGCCGCCTTCGTCACACATGACGCGTTGGCACTCACCCAGGTCACCGCATTCGGCTCGACGCTGAACGTGCCGAGCACCACTGCGGCCGGAACGGTCCTGAGTCGCCATACCATTCCGAAAAATCAGCTTTGCGGCGCGCTTGCCAAGTGCGACGTCTACGCGATCTCGTTATGGCCGAACGGCGGAGGCGCCTTCGCGCCCGGCCCCGATATCGCCACCAACGTCCCCGGCATTTCGGCGCGGCTGCTGATCGGCGGCCAACCCGCCACCCGGGCCGACTACGGATCTGCCGGTATGCCGATTACCGTCTCGTCATCTCTTGAGGTCCAGCTCGTGCGCGATTCGCGGCCGCTTGAGCCCGGCAGCCTTGCCGGCCAGGCCGGCGGAAATCCTTCGTACTTCTATATTTGCACGTCGCCTCGCGGAACATCCACATCCTATTGCGGTTCGTCGTACGACGGTCTTGCGATCGCGCTGGCGGCCAAGGTCAAGCTGGTCAACGGCACCTGCGGCACGCCCACCCAATCCATCACGCTGCCGGGTGCCGCCGCCGCTCAATTCAAAGGTGTCGGATCGACCGGCAACAACGCATCCACGCAGAGCTTCAATCTGCGATTCGAAAATTGCCCGCCGGGCTATACGCGCATCGGTTACACGCTCACGCCGATCGGTGGCGCGTCGTCCACCATTCCCGGTGCATTGCCGCTGCGTGGCGGATCGACCGCAAAAGGTATCGCCATCAAGATCACGGACGCATCCGGATTGCCGGCCGCCTTCGATTCCTCGTTGCGGCTTGGCGCATACTCGTCCTCGACGGGCGGCACCTACACGCTTCCGATGGTTGCCGGCTATGTCCAGACGGAGGCCGTCGTCACGCCGGGCACGGTCATGGGCGCCATGTCCGTCCTGGTCGATTATCAGTAACCGCCTGCGCCTTCACACCCGCGTCTCAAGCCGGACGCGTGATTCGGGGGCGCCGGTTCAACTGCACCTCATTCCGGGAACGGCAAATCGGTTTGTCCGTCTGCGCGCATACCGAACGTGTTCAGCGTCATCGCGACGAGTGCGTAGTAACCGAGCAGCGCGACGAGATTCACCACGGTCTCGTGGCCGAAGCGCGCCTGTGCGCGCGCGAACGTCGCATCGCTCACGCGGCGCGTGTCGTACAGCTCGCTGGCGAACGCGTATATCAGTGCGTCGTCGTCCGATTCGAATGCGGGCGCGACGCTCAGCCGGATCGCTTCGGCCGTCGCTGCCGGCACACCGGCGTCAAGCGCGATCGGATGATGGATGTGCCACTCGGCCTGCGAGCGCCAGCGCGCGGCCGTCACGAGAATCGCGAGTTCCGACAGGCGCAGCGGCAGGCCCGTGCGATAGCGGCAGAACGCGCCGAGCTTCTGCGCGTGCTGGGCCAGCTCGGGGCTCGCGATCCAGCCGAGGAACGGCCCGTTCAGGTTGCCGCGCGGACCACTGAGGATGTCGGCCAGCACGGCCTTCTGCTCGTCGGTGGCCAATGCGGGATCGAAAGGAGGCAGTCTGTCTGTCATGGTCGGGATTCGATGAAGTCGGGATTCACGCGCCGGCCGACGCGAGCGCCGCGCCGATCGCGCCGGACAGCCGCTCGACGATCGTGTCGATCTGCGGCGCGGTACTGATGAACGGCGGCGCCACCAGGATGTGATCGCCGTGCACGCCGTCGATCGTGCCACCCATCGGGTACACCATCAACCCACGCTGCATCGCTTCGCGCTTGACCGCCGCATGCAGCCTCAGCGCGGGATCGAACGTCGCCTTGGTGTCGCGATCGCGCACGAGCTCGATGCCGACGAACAGCCCGCGGCCGCGCACGTCGCCGACATGCGGATGCGTACCATAATGCTCGCGCAACGATGCACGCAACTGCTCGCCGCGCGCCTTCACGTTGTCGAGCAGTTTCTCTTCGGCGATCACGCGCTGGACTTCGAGCGCGGCCGCGCACGCGGTCGCGTGGCCGAGGTACGTGTGGCCGTGCTGGAAGAAACCCGAGCCGTCGACGATCGTCCGGTAGATGCGGTCGCTCACCAGTGTCGCACCGATCGGCTGGTAGCCCGCGCCGAGCCCCTTCGCGATCGTCAGCAGGTCGGGCGCGACGTCGTCTTCTTCGCACGCGAACAGGTAGCCGGTGCGCCCCATCCCCGCCATGATCTCGTCGAGGATCAGCAGCACGCCGTATTTATCGCACACCGCGCGCATCTTCTTCAGGTACGTGCGCACCGGCGGCACCGCGCCGGCCGTTGCGCCCACCACCGTCTCCGCGACGAACGCCGCGACGTTTTCCGCGCCGAGTTCGACGATCTTCCGTTCAAGCTCGTCCGCCAGACGCTGCGCGTACGCTTCGTCGGTTTCGCCCGATTGCCGGTCGCGGTACGCATAACACGGGCTCACGTGATGCGCTTCGATCAGCAGCGGCAGGAACGGCTCGCGGCGCCATGCGTTGCCGCCTATCGCGAGTGCGCCGAGCGTGTTGCCGTGGTAGCTCTGCCGCCGCGCGATGAAATGCCGGCGCTGCGGCTCGCCCTTCTCGACGAAATACTGGCGCGCGAGCTTCAGCGCGGCCTCGATCGCCTCGGATCCGCCCGACACGAAATACACGTGTTCGAGGCCGGCCGGCGCGGCGTCGACGAGCCGGTCGGCGAGTTCTTCCGCCACGTCGGTCGTGAAGAACGACGTATGCGCGTACGCCAGTTGCTGCGCCTGCCGCTTGATCGCGTCGATCACGCGCTGGTTGCTGTGGCCCAGACACGACACGGCCGCGCCGCCGCACGCGTCGATATAGCGTTTGCCGGTCGAATCGATGATCTCGATGCCGTCGCCTGCAACGGCAACGGGCAAGGTGGCGCGCGGAGCGCGATGGAAAACGGTCGTCATGCGTGGCCTCATGGATCAGGACGCGTCGGGCGCGCGTCCGGACGGCACGATGCGCGTCGCGAAGCGCCGCGTGCCGTGTTGATGAACGGTGAAATCGATTGATGCCGAGCCAATCGCGAACACGGCGGTTGCCAGCGTATTCTCGCCGTCGGGGTCGGCCGGATCGTCACGGTAGATCGGCAGCCCTTGCGGCGCGCGATCGTCTAGCACGCGCAGCAATGCGCGTTCGTCGACCGCGTCGATGCCGGGCATCAGCGTGTCGACGCGGCGCTGGCGGTCGGCCGACGATTGCGTGACGATCTGCGCTTGCGCGTCGCAACCGGGATGCACCAGATGGTTCGCATGGCCCGACAGTCGCGCGACGTCGACGACCGAACAACGCGCGACGCTCGCCTCGATGCTCAGCAAGCGTTCGTCGCCGGTCGCACCGAGCGTGTGATGAAAGCCGCTCGCGCGCGCATGCCCGCGCAGCACGTCGGCCGCCGCGTCGAGCGATGTCGCGTCGAGCACCGCGCGCGCGAGGATCATGCGCGGCACGCCGGCTGCCGGCGTGCGGATGCGCAGATTGTTGATCGTCTGCACGATGCCCGCGCGGTTCGCGGCAAACGTATGGCCCGGCAGCGAACCGGGGTAATAGAAACTGACGAAACCCGGCTTGCCGGCCGGCTGCACGTCGACGAGCAGGCAACGCTCGCGCAGGAACGGATCGCCGTCCTCGTTGTGCGCGATCCAGCGCGTACCGTCGGCATCGCGCGCGGCGAGCGTCGTACAGCCGTCCGGCGCGTGATGGATCAGTTCGCCGCGGCAGTTCCACAGGAAGACGTCCTCGGCCGGCCAGCCGATGCCCGCCGCGATCCCGTCCAGTTCCGCGACGAGATCGGGGTACGCGGCCAGCGCGGCCTGCCGCAGCGCATCGACGAACGGATGGCCGCGCCAGCCTCGCACGGCCTGCCATGCGCTGCTCTGCCGCATGTACGTGTCGAATACGGGGCGGGCAAGCTCGCCGAGGCGCACGCCGATGTCGAACGGCGCACCGGCGATGACGGGAGAAAGGGAAAGCGGCATGTCGGCCATTTCGGTTTCGTTCAGGACACGTGTTTCAGGAATTCCTTCAGGCGCGGCGTCGGCGGACGGTCGATCAGGTCGACCGGATGGCCGTCCTCGGCAATGCCGCCCTGATCCATAAACAGCAGCCGCGTGCCGACCCGCTTCGCGAAGCCGATCTCGTGCGTGACGACGATCATCGTCATCCCCTCGGTTGCGAGATCCTGCATCACTTTCAGCACTTCGTGGCGCAATTCCGGATCGAGCGCCGACGTCGGCTCGTCGAACAGCATCAGCCGCGGCCGGATCGCGAGCGCACGCGCGATCGCCACGCGCTGCTGCTGCCCGCCCGACAGCTCCGACGGGTAATGATTCGCGCGCGATTCGAGGCCGACCTTGTCGAGCAGCGCCATCGCCTGGTCGCGCGCGACGGCACGCGATGCACCGCGCACCTGGATCGGCCCGAACATCACGTTCTCGAGCGCGGTCATCTGCGGAAACAGGTTGAACTGCTGGAACACCATGCCGGCCTCGAGCCGGATGTTGCGGATCGTCGCCGCGTTGCCGCGCACGCTCTGGCCGTCGACGAGCAGCTCGCCGCCGGTGATTTTCTCGAGCGCGTTGATACAGCGCAACATCGTCGACTTGCCCGAACCGGACGGGCCGATCACGACGACCACCTCGCCCGCGTCGATCTTCAGGTCGATATGCTTCAGCACCGGCACGTGGCCGAAGCTCTTCGACACGTTCTGGAATTCGATCATGCTCATAAGATGCGCATCCTTTTCTCGACGATCCGCAGCGTCAGCGTCATGGCGCCGGTCAGCAGCAGATAGATGATCGCCACCGCCGTCCAGATCTCGACCGCCTGGAAATTGCCCGCGATGATTTCCTGCCCCTTGCGCGTCAGCTCGCCGACGCCGATCACGATGAACAGCGACGTGTCCTTCAGGCTCACGATGCACTGGTTGCCGAGCGGCGGAATCAGCCGCCGGAACGCGAGCGGCCCGACCACCTTGAGCAGCACGCGCGGCATCGACAAGCCCATCGCGAGCCCCGCTTCCGTCAGCCCCTTCGGAATCGACAGCAGCGCGCCGCGCACCACTTCCGCGAGATACGCGCCGGAATTCACCGTGATCGCGATGATCGCGGCCGTCAGGCCGTCGATGCGGATATGCGCGAGCAGCGGCAGCGCGAAGTACAGGAACATCACCTGCACGACGATCGGCGTGCCGCGGATCAGTTCAATATAGATCTGGGCGAGCACGTTCATCGCCTTCGGTCCGTATGCGCGGAACATCCCCGCGATCATCCCGACGATGAAGCCGCCCACCAGCCCGAAAAATGCGATGAACACCGTCAACCGGACCCCGTCCATCAGGTCCGGCAACGCCGCCCAGATCGCCGACCAATCGAAATTCACTTGTCGCTCCCCGTTCGAATCAAGACCGGCGCGGCCATCCGGCCGCGCCATGGTGCGCCGTCACGCTCACATCTTCGGCGGCTCGGCACCGAACCACTTCTTGTAGATCTGCGCGTAGCGGCCGTCGGCCTTGATCTTCACGAGCGACGCGTTGACCTTCGGCACGAGCGCGCTGCCCTTCGGGAAGCCGATCCCGTATTTGTCGCCGCTGACCGGTTGGCCGGCGACCTTTACCTTGCCCTTGCCTTCGTTGTTCACGAAGAACAGGACGTTCGGCGTGTCGTGCATCGCCGCGTCGACGCGGCCGGCTTCGAGCGCGAGATAGGCCTGGTCGATGTTGGGGAACTGACGGACCTCCTTCGGCTTCAGGTGCGCCTTGATCCAGTCGATCGTCGCGGTGCCCGTCTTCGCGGCGATCACCTTGCCGTTCAGGTCGTCGATCGACTTGATCGACGTGTTGCCCGCCTGCACCATCGCCGCGAGGCCGCTGTCGTAGTAAGGGGCGGAGAAGTCGATCGCTTTCTTGCGCTCCTCCTTGATCGTCATCCCGGACAGCGCGACGTCGATGTTCTGCGTCTGCAGCGCCGGGATCAGGCCCGCGAAATCCATCGGCTGGATCGTGTATTTCCAGCCCTGGTCCTTCGCGATCTCGGCCCACAGGTCGAGATCGAAGCCGACGTACTTGTCGCCCTGCTTGAACTCGAACGGCATGAAGGACGTATCGGTCCCGACGACGAGCGTCTTGGTATCCGCGTGCGCGATGCTTGCGCCGAGCGCGGCGGCAACCGCGACGGCTTTCAGGAAGGAACGGCGACTCATGGTTTCTCTCCGCATGATTGAGCGATGTGGCCGGCCAGCCGGCCGGCGGGAACGACGACATCAAGCCGCACCGCAACATGCGATGTCGAATTAGACCTTAGTGCAACAAGTGTTGTCAATGGCGATACTACGACAACAAAAAAGTCCGCAACGAATAAATTCATCGAGACAAATCCGGGCCACGCGGGCCGGATTGATCGGAGGAAACGGGAGAACGGCGGGGCAGGACGCGCCGCCGGATCGCGCCGCCGCGGGATGGCGGCGCATCGGGAGACAATGGCGGCGCCGTGCGGGGCCGGCCGTGCGCGCCAGGCCGGCAACCGCCGGCGCGGCTCAACGCAGGTTGCGGGATGCGCGGGACAATACCGGACGACGACGCGCCGGTGTCGCGTCGATCACGCCGCCACCCCGCTCGCCTGATGCGACACGAGCCGCGCATACGCGCCCTGCCGCGCCATCAAGTCCGCGTGGCGTCCCGCCTCGATCACGCTGCCCTGCTCCATCACGAGGATCAGGTCGGCATTGCGTACGGTCGACAGCCGGTGCGCGATGATGATCGACGTGCGCTGCGTCATCAGATCTTCCAACGCCGCGCGGATCTGCTGCTCGCTGATCGTGTCCAGATGGGACGTCGCTTCGTCGAGGATCAGCACCGGCGCATCCTTCAGGAACGCACGCGCGATCGCCACGCGCTGGCGCTGGCCGCCCGACAGCTGCACGCCGCGCTCGCCGACGCGCGTCGCCAACCCGTCCGGCAGCCGCGCGACGAAGTCGCCGAGCGCCGCATGGTCGATCGCGCGCCGCACGTCCGCGTCCGACGCGTCGTTCGCCGCGAGCCGGATGTTCGCTTCGAGCGTGTCGTTGAACAGATAGGTATCCTGCGCAACCAGCGCGATGTGCTGCCGCAGGTCGTCGAGCCGCAGGTCGCGCAGGTCGACGCCGCCGAGCGTCACGCGGCCCTGTTGCGGATCCCAGAAACGCAGCAACAGGCTCGCGACCGTCGACTTGCCGGCGCCCGATGCGCCGACCAGCGCGACCGTGCTGCCCGGCGGCACCTCGAAGCTCACGCGGTCGATCGCGGGCACGCCGCGGCCCGGATACGTGAACGACGCCGCCTCGAAACGCACGGCCGGATTGCCGGGCGGCGCGTGCGTGCCGTCCGTCACGGTCACGGGCTCCTTCTCCAGCGCGCGCAAGCGGCGCGTCGACGCGATCGTGTCGGCAAGCTGGCGCGCGACCTGGCCGATTTCGGCCACCGGCATGAACGCGGCCACCGCAACCAGCACCAGCAGCGGCAACGACTCGTGCGGAAACCAGCCGCGTGCGCACAGCAGCGCACCGAGCGCCGCGACGGCCAGCCCGCCGAGCCCGCTCGCGACTTCCAGCGCGGCGCTTTGCGTCGACAGGTCGTCGAGCAGCTTCGCTCGCTGCAGGCGGTACGCATCGACCTCGGCCAGGAACGCTGCGCGCCGGCGCTCGATCGCCTGGAACGCGGTCAGCTCCGCGAGCCCCTGGATCGTTTCGGTCAGGTGCGCGCCGAGCTGGCCGAGCGCTTCGCGCGCGCCGGTGCCGAGCCGGTCGACATCGCGCCGCGCGAGCACCGGCGCGAGCCCGGCCCACAGCAGGAACGGCAGCAGCACGAGCGCAAGCGGCCATGCGACCGACGCGAGCAGCACCAGCACGCCGGCCGGCACCAGGACCGCGACGAACGCGGGCGCCAGCGTGTGCGCATAGAAATACTCGACGGTCTCGACGTCCTGCGTCGCGAGCGAGACGAGATCGCCGGAACGGCGGCGCAGCAGCCCGGCCGGCGCGAGGCGTTCGAGCGTCGCGAACAGCGCGATGCGCATTTCCGCGAGCAGCCGGTACGCCATGTCGTGCGCGAGCCACGATTCGAGCCAGTGCAGCACGGCCGCCACCGGCGCGATCACGAGCAGCGCGACGACGAGCGACGCACTCACGCGGCCGGACGACACCGCACCGACCACCATCGCGCCGATCACCCCAACGCCGATGAACGCGAGCACGCGGCCGATCCCGAACAGCACGGTCAGCACGACCTTGCCCTTCCACGGCCGCACGAAGCGCAGCAGCGTCTGCAACGTGTCCGCCCAGCCGATCGTCGCCGCGTCGTCGTTCAGCGGCCGCACCTGCGGGCCCGACGACGCGCGCGCGGTCGCACCGGCCGCCGCCGACGCGCCGACGGATTCGGCGACTGCCTCCAGTTGCGGCCCCATCAGCCGGCGATACGGGCCGTCGCGCGCGATCAGCGCCGCATGCGTGCCTTCATCGACCACCTGCCCCTGGTCGAGCACCAGGATGCGGTCAGCGCCGATCACGCTGGACAGCCGATGCGCGAGCACGAGCGTCGTCCGCCCGCGCGTGAGCCGGTCGAGCGCCTGCTGGATCAGCGCTTCATTCTCCGCATCGACCGACGACAGCGCCTCGTCGAGCAGCAGGATCGGCGCATCGCGCAGCAGCGCGCGGGCGATCGCGATGCGCTGGCGCTGGCCGCCCGACAGCATGAGCCCGCGTTCGCCGATGCGCGTCGCGTAGCCGTCGGGCAACGCCGAGATGAAATCGTGCGCGTTGGCGGCGCGCGCGGCCGCGATCATGTCCGCGTCGCTCGCCTCGGGGCGGCCGAGCCGCAGGTTGTCGGCCACACTGCCGTCGAACAGCGTCGCATCCTGCGCGACGACGGCGATCATCTCGCGCACCTGGTCGGCATCGAGCGTGCGCACGTCGTGGCCGCCGATGCGTACCGCACCGCCCTGCGCATCGTGCTGACGCAGCAACAGGCGCACGATGGTCGACTTGCCCGCGCCGCTCGGCCCGACGATGGCGACCGTCTCGCCTTCGCGAACCGTGAAGCTCAACGCCGCATGCGCATCCGCGCGGCGCCCCGGATACGCGAAGCTGACGTCGTCGAACGCGATCTCCGGCCGCAGGGCCGCGACGCGCGGCGCATCGGCGGCCGGCGCCCGGCTGCCCGCGTCGAGCAGCGCATGGATCGCATTCGCCGCCGACTGGCCGATCATCCCCTGGTGCAGCACCGCACGCAGGTCGCGCAGCGGCCGGAAGATTTCGCTGCCGGCCATCAGCACGATCAGCAGCGCTTCGAGGCTCATGTCGCCGTGCCGCACGCGCCATGCGCCCACCGCGATCGCCGCGGCCGCGCCCAGGCCCGTGCCGAGATCGGTGAAGAGCCGCGTCAGCAGGCCGAGCGCGAGCACCCAGAACGTGCTGTCGGACAGCGCGCGCGCCTTGGCGGCCAGCTTCGCGCCGAACGCGCTGCTCTGCCCGAACGCCTTCAGCGTCGGCAGGCCCTGCACCGCGTCGAGAAACTCCTCGCCGAACGCCTTGAACGCGGCCGAGCGTGCGAGCGCCGCACGCTTGTCGGCGCGATGCACGAGCTGCGGCAGCGCGAGCGTGACGAGCGCCGCGACCAGCAGGATCGCGGCCGTCGGCACGTCCCACCATGCGAGTACCGCGAAGATCATGACCGGCGCGCAGGCGGCGATCGCGAGTTGCGGCAGGTAGACGCCGAAGAAGGTTTGCAGCTGCTCGACGCCGTCGACGACGGCGAGCATCACGCCGCCCGTGCGCTCGCCGCTGAACCACGCGGGGCCGAGCGCGGCGATCCGGTCGAACAGCCGCGCGCGCAGCGTGGCCTGCACGCGCCCGGCCGTATGCTGCGCGAGCACCGTGCGGCGATGATCGAGCCACGCGCGCAGCAGCACGCAGGCCGCCGTTGCAGAGACGGCTTCGCCGATGCCGCGTACCGGCGCACCGGAAAAAACCAGCGCCAGCACGCGGCCGAGAAAGACGAAACGCAGGATGCCGACACCCATCGCGACGAGCCCGAGCGCGACTGCCGCGGCCACCCGCCAGCGCAGTCCGGCCATCATGGCCCATAGTCGTCGGTCGAAATACATGTTGCCTCCAGTCAGTGACGCGTTGCTTTTTTCTTGACCGGATCGAGGCTACCCGCGCCGCCCGCGCGCGGCAAAAGATGATTTTTCAACGGGTGTTGAGTCAACTACAATACCCGGCATGTCGCACCTTCCTCC
The DNA here is from genome assembly GCF_017104685.1 of Burkholderia sp. Tr-20355. Taxonomy (NCBI): domain Bacteria; kingdom Pseudomonadati; phylum Pseudomonadota; class Betaproteobacteria; order Burkholderiales; family Burkholderiaceae; genus Burkholderia; species Burkholderia sp. Tr-20355. The sequence continues at coordinate 21,095 of NZ_JAAGPK010000044.1, forward strand.
CCTTAGCGCGCTGCGTGCTTTCGAGGCGGCCGTCCGCCTCGGCGGGTTCGCGCGCGCGGCGGTCGAGCTGAACGTGTCGACCAGCGCGGTCAGCCACCAGATCCGCTCGCTCGAGGAAGCGCTGGGTGCACGGCTGCTCGAACGCAGCACGGGCATAGGCGGCATCGGCCTCACGCCGGCCGGCGCCCGCCTGCTGCCGGCCGTCAGCGATGCGCTGTCGCGCTTGACCGACGCCTGCGCGGAGATTCGCGGCACCGCACAACGGCTGACCGTCTCCGCCAACGCGCCGTTTTCGTCGATGTGGCTCGCGCGCCGTCTGGCGGAATTCTCTTCGCTTCATCCCGACACGCCGCTGCATGCCGTCGTGCTCGACGACGAGCCGGATTTCGCGCGCAGCGGCGTCGATCTGGCGATCGTGCACGTGCCCGCGCACCGGCTGCGCGCCGACGACGACGTCCTGATGCGGGAAACCGTGTTTCCGGTCTGCAGCCCCGAACTGTTTCCGTACGCATCGGGGTACGTGTGCCGCTCGCGGCTGCTGCAGGAAATGCACGAGAACAGCCCCGAGATCGACTGGCGCAACTGGGCGTCGGAATTCGGCTTGCCGGGCGACTTCGAAACGAAGATCGTCCGTTACAGCAGCTTCAGCCAGGTGATCGGCGCGGCCGTCGGCGGTGCGGGCATCGCGCTCGGCCGCGTGCCGCTGATCGAGCCCGAACTGCGCAGCGGACGCCTGGTACCGCTGGTGCCGGGCCTCGCACGCGAGGCGTCGTGGCGCTTCGTGCTGCGCCGCCATCCGTCCACGCGCCACCGGCTGCTCGATCCGTTGATCGCATTCCTGCGCAGCGAAGCGCAACTGCCGCCGTTTGTCGCAAAGAAGGTTGTGCCCGCATCCAACGACAGTCACGCACGGGGCGCCGGCGGCGCGCCGTAGCGCCGGCATGCGCCGCCGGCGCCCGTGCTCATCGGCCGCTTACGGCGTGGCGAGGAACAGCGCGACGACGCACGCCATCCCGCCGAACCACACGAGCGAACGCAGCGACGCCCAGTTCAGCAGGTACATCAACGCATAGACGATGCGGATCGCGACGAACGCCATCGCGAGCTGGTCGACGCGATGCACGTTCGCGCCGTTGTGCCACGCCACCACCAGCGCGGCCGTGAACAGCGCCAGCGCTTCCCATGCGTTCTGATGCGCGGCCTGCGCGCGAGCGCGCCAGCCTTCGAGCCGGGCCAGGTAATCGCGTGGCGCGCGGTTGTCGTAACCCTTGCGGGCCTTGGCCAGGAACGTCATCGGGAACGGCAACAGCGCCACGATGAACAGGCACAGCTGGGACGTCGTCATAAGTCTCCTCCGTTATGATTACATTGATCAATGACAAGATCGCCGAGAGCTTAGCATTGCGCCGCCCGGTTCGCGCACCGGTTTTCTAGACGGGGGACTCGGCCGCACGGGCCGCGGTCGGCCGCGGCCGACCGGCATGACCGCCAAAATTTCCACCAAATCGCCGACAAATACGTTAATTAAAACTGGTCGAACACCAATAAGATAGCGCTCGACACTGGCTTGGCGCGTTGCGGCGCCAGCCTGCCGTTTCACTCCGCGCCGCCGCGCGCCGAACGACATCGACCCGAGCCATCACCATGCCCCGTCCCATCGTCGCCCATATCCGCCCTGACGCCGTCCGCCACAACCTCGATTTCATCCGCCGCACGGCCGCGCAATCGCGCGTCTGGGCCGTGATCAAGGCCAACGCATACGGCCACGGCATCGAGCGGATCTATCCGGGCCTCGCGGCCGCCGACGGCATCGGGCTGCTCGATCTCGACGAAGCCGTGCGCGTGCGCGAACTCGGCTGGGACAAGCCCGTGCTGCTGCTCGAAGGGATCTTCGAGCCGGCCGACGTCGAACTGGCCGATCGCCACCGGCTGACGGTGAGCGTGCATTGCGACGCGCAGCTCGACCTGCTGATCGCCGCGAAGCCGCAACGGCCGATCGACATCCAGCTCAAGATGAACTCCGGCATGAACCGGCTCGGCTACCGGCCCGCCGCGTTCCGCGCCGCGTGGGAACGCGCGGCGAGCGCACCGTCGATCGGCAGGATCACGCTGATGATGCATTTCGCGAACGCCGACGAAGGCCAGGTCGACTGGCAGCTCGACCAGTTCGATGCGACGACGGCCGGCATTCCCGGCGAACGCTCGGTGTCGAATTCGGCGGCCGTGCTGTGGCATCCGCGCGCCCATCGCGACTGGGTGCGGCCCGGCACGATCCTGTACGGCGCGTCGCCGACGGGTGCGTCGCGGCATATCGCCGACACGCCGCTGATGGCCGCGATGACGCTGACGAGCCGGATCATCGGCGTGCAGACGCTGGCGCCGGACGAGACCGTCGGCTACGGCCGCCGCTTCACGGCCGACCGGCCGATGCGGATCGGCGTGGTCGCATGCGGCTACGCGGACGGCTATCCGCGCCACGCGCCGACCGGCACGCCGATCGCGGTGGACGGCGTGATGACGCGTGTTGTCGGCCGCGTGTCGATGGACATGCTGACCGTCGACCTGACGCCGTGCCCGAACGCGGGTATCGGGTCGAGCGTCGAGCTGTGGGGCGACCAGGTGAAGGTGGACGATGTCGCGGAAGCCAGCGGCACGATCGGCTACGAGCTGATGTGCGCGCTCGCGCCCCGCGTGCCGGTCGTGATCGTGCCGCCCGGCGCATCGACCGTGCAGCCGGCGCTGCGGACGGGAAGCTACGGGCGCTGACCGACGTCGACGTACACGCCGCCCGGGTTGCGGGCCGCCTCGGGCGGCCCGTTCGCTTTCCGGCGAGCCGCCGCGCGAGTCAACGGGAACGCGCTACGAGCGCCACGCCGGCTCGCGCTTCTCGAGGAACGCGTCGATGCCCTCGCCGGCATCCTCTTCCATCATGTTGCGCGCCATCACGTCGCCCGCATACGCATAGGCTTCGTCGAGCGGCAACTCGCGCTGGCGATAGAACATCTGCTTGCCGTATCGCACCGCGGCCGGGCTCTTCGCGACGATCTCCGCGACCTTGCGCGCGACGGCCGCGTCGAGCGCGCCCTCCGGCACGGCCTCGTTGACGAGCCCCCACGCGGCGGCCGTCGCCGCATCGACGAAGCGCCCGGTCACGAGCATGTCGAAGGCGCGCTTCGCGGTGACGTTGCGGCTCAACGCGACGGCCGGTGTCGAACAGAACAACCCGACGTTGATACCCGATACCGCGAAGCGCGCGGTATCGGCCGCGATCGCGAGGTCGCACGCGGCGACGAGCTGGCAGCCGGCCGCCGTCGCGATGCCGTGCACGCGTGCGATCACCGGCACCGGCAACGCGCGCATCGCGAGCATCACGCGGCTGCACTGCGCGAACAGCGCGCGGTAGTAGTCGAGTTCGGGCCGGCTGCGCATCTGCCGCAGGTCGTGGCCCGCGCAGAATGCCTTGCCCTCGGCGGCCAGCACGACGCAACGCACGTGCGAATCGGCCGCCAGCGCCTCGAACGCATCATGCAGGCTCGCGAGCATTGCCTCGGACAATGCGTTGAACTGCCGCGGGCGATTCAGCCGCAGCGTGACGACGCCGTCGTGCGCATCGCGCAACAGGATCGGCTCGGCAGTCTCTTGATCGGGTTCCATGGTGTTTCGCTCGACGAAGGGCGGCAGAATGCGTTTCGGCACAGACGTGCGGCCGGCGCAACCGCGCGTGCGCGGCCGGTCGATGAAATGGTCCTCCACATTCCGTGTGACGTCCAGTCACGCCCCTTTCGTCATGCCGGCCGCCCGTGCGGCAAGGGCGGCCGTCGCATACGCCATGCATCCAAGCGCCGCGACCGCCCACAGCGCGTCGGTCAAGTCCGGCAACAGTATCGTCGCGGCGCCCGCGATGGCCACGCCGAACAAGCTTCCGGCCTGCCGCGCCGCGTTGAGAAACCCTGACGCGACGCCCGCCGCCTCCGCGGGCACCTGTTCGAGCACGGTCGCGATCATCGGCGCGACCGACAACGCGGTGCCGGTGCCGAAGGCGGCCATGGCCGCCCAGACCACCAGCCATGGCGCACGCAGCGCGAGCGCGACGGCGATCGCCGGAATGGCCAGCGCCGCCATCCCGAGACCGCTTGCCATCAGCGTGACCGGGCGCACACGGCCATGCAGTTTTCCCGACAACAGGTTGCCGAGCGACAGGCTCAGCGCAAACGGCAACAGCGTCATCCCCGTCTGCCGCGCACTCATGCCGAAGCGCCCGTGCAGGTACAGGCTCAACACGAACAGCAGCCCGAAGTAGCCGACATAGACGAGGCTGCCCATCAGGTTCATCGCGACGAACACGCGATTGCGAAACCACGCGAGCGGCACCATCGGATGGCGCGCACGCCGCTCGACGACGACCAGCATCGCTGCCGCGAGCGCGGCGGCCAGCAGCGCGCAGCGCACTTCCCCCGCGCCGGGGCCGCGCGTCGGCAATTCGATCACCGCGAAACACAGCGCGCCGAGCGCCGCCGCACCGATACCCTGGCCGGCCCAGTCGAACGGGCGCGCATGCCGCGCGCCCGACGCCCGCACGAGCATTGCCGCCCCGGCAAAGGCGATCGCGCCGGTCGGCACATTGATCAGGAACGCGCTGCGCCAGCCGAAATCGTCGACGAGGATGCCGCCCAGCACCGGCCCCACGGCCACCGCAACCGATGCGATGCCGGCCCAGACCGCAATCGCCCGCGCCCGCTCGGCAGGCACGTCGAAGGTGCCGCGCACGACCGCGAGCGACGCGGGCAAGAATAGCGCGGCACCCATGCCCTGCGCGAAGCGCGCCGCCACGAGGATCGCCACGGACGGCGCAACGCCGCACGCCGCCGATGCGGCGACGAACAGCGCCAGCCCCGCGAGATACACGTGCTTCGCGCCGAACCGGTCGGACAGCGCGCCGCCCGCGAGGATCAACGCGGCGAAGCTGAGCGTATACGCGTCGACGATCCACGCGAGTTCGGCGACCGTCGCGCCGAGGCTCGCGCGCAACGCGGGCAGCGCCACGTTGACGATCGTCGAATCGAGGACCGCCATGAACATGCCGATCGCGACGAGCGCCAGCGTGAAGCGCTGCTCGCGCGCCGTCGGGCGGCTCGCGGCGGCCAGGGGAACGGAAACGGACACGGGATTGCAATCGGACATGACACCTCCAGGCAGATGCCGGGAGTCTAGGAACGGCACACGATGCGGAAAAGTGATAATTTCGCATTTGCCTGATGCAGATCTGCATCACCCGTTCCCGTCCGCCGCCGCCCGCCCGATGACACAATCGCTCCGCATGAACTGGGACAACGCCCGCTTCTTCCTCGCGCTGGCGCGCACCGGCACGCTGCGCGGCGCCGCGGCGCAGCTGAATGTCGATCAGGCGACGGTGGGACGCCGGATCGCCGCGCTCGAGGAGGAACTGTCGGCCCGCCTGTTTCTCCGCACGCCAACCCTCTATGTGCTGACGACCGCCGGCGAAGCACTGCTCGAACCGGCCGAAACGATGGAACGGGCGTCGCTCACGATCGAACGCCGCGTGATGGGGCTCGACGAGCAACTGGCCGGATCCGTGCGGATCGCCACGACCGACTCGCTCGGCAAGCGTTTCGTGGTGCCCGCCATCGCCCGCATGCGGCGCAAACATGCCGGCATCGACGTCGTCTGCGTGACTTCAGCGGAAATCGCCAACCTCACGCGCCGCGAAGCGGACCTCGCGATCCGCACGTTGCGGCCGGAATCGCCGGACCTGATCGTCAGGCGGCTCGGGCATCTCGAAACGGGGATCTATGCCTCGCGCCGCTACCTGGCCGAGCGCGGCGAACCGGTCGCGGGCAGCGCGTTCGACGGGCACGACCTGGTGATGTACCAGCAGCCGGTCGTGCCGACGATGTGGGACGCGCTGTGCGGCGAACCGACGTCGCGCGGCCGCGTGATGTTCCAGACGTCGTCGACGATGATGCTGGTGGAAGCGACGCTGGCGGGGCTCGGCATTGCGGAGCTGCCGTGCTTTCGCGCCGATGCCGAGCCGGAACTGGTGCGTCTGATGACGCGGCGCTGCAATCACTTCGACGTATGGCTCGTCGCCCATGCCGATCTCTACAAGACCGCGCGCGTGCAGGCCGTGATCGAAGCCGTCGTCGACGAATTCGCGACCGCCGCGGCGACTGCCCCGTAACGGGCCGCCCGGGTGTCAGCGCGGCCGATACTCGCCATCCGCGGCAGACCATCGAAACGTCCGGCGCCATTTGCCGCCGCGCTCGCGTAACTGCAGGTCCCGGAAGCCGTCCGTCGAAGTCGGCAGCATGCTCAGCGTATTGCTGCCTTCCGTGATGTCGTGATCGCGCGTGCCGTCGCGATGCCAATCGCCGGCGATATCCCGGTAGAACATCATCGGCTGCGCGAACACGACGCGCAGCGTCTTGCCGTCGATCCGGAACAGGTACAGCGCCTCGAACGATGCGCCGCCGCCCGAGTAACCGATCGACCAGCCCGCCCGCACCCCGAACGCCGCATCGCCCGCCCGCAGCGTATACGGCGCGAGATCGAACCGCGACCACCGCTCGGGCCGTAACGCGAGATCACCCGGTCGCGTCGTCTGCTCAAGGTAGTCGGGACTGTCGAGATTCGTGTTGCTCCAGTCGGTCGCCTGCTCGAGCGGCTGTTCGGTACGCGCGACGAGGCGCGGCACGCCGTCCGGACCGCGCTCGAACACGCCCAGCCAGACCCGTTCCTTCTGGTCGTCGGCATCGGCGTGGCGCTCGAACCCTTCACACTCGGTGGGTGCACGAAATCGCAGCGCCTCGCGTGCAAGCTCGTCGGTCGGTGCCGCACAAACGATCGCAACGAACGCACCGGGGCGCTGCGGCCACGGTTTCGCGCCGACCAGCACGACACGCGCAAGCGGCTGGCCCGGGACAAGCTGTGCCACCAGCCCTTCCTTCGTGAAGCCGGGCGGCAGGCGCACACCGAAACCGTCCCCTTCCGGCGCGCCGGTCATGTCGCGCGCATACGCGGCGCGGGTTTCGGGAGCATCGAACGTCCCGGGCACCTGGTCGAGCGAATGCGCCGTACCCGCCGCGTGCGCGGCGAAGCCCGCAAATGCAGCGCCGATCGCGACGAGCCACGGCATCAAGCGAATTGTCATGCTGGAAGAGTCCTGTGAAGTAACGAGGCGACGTACTGCGATACCGTACATGAAATCGTGTGCGTGACAACCGGATCGGCCCGCGGCCTCATGACGGAATCCATGATGTTCTGCTTGCCGGGTTCGACACGTTTCGGCGCGCGGCGGGTGATCACCTCCGCTTGCGCCCGCTGCGCCATGCGCGCACGCCCGACCACAACTGACCGACGCCAACGACGAAAAAAACCGCGCCCATCCCGCCGATTGTCAGCGCATCGCCCCAGATCGCGCCGAACGTATTCATCCGTGCGGTCATCCTCGGCGCGTCCGGCGCATAGCGCACCTCGACCGTCGCGCCGTCCTGCACGCTGACGTCGCCGCCCTGCGCGTATTCGACATGCTCACCCGCGTGTGTCGTGAACGCGATCTCGGGATGATGCGGGCCTGCGTTCAGCTTGATGACGCGCCCCGGCACGACGACCGACGTGCGCAGGAATTCGCGCGTCGACTGCGCGCCCAGCGTGGCGCCGATCAGCATGCACGTGCCCAGGACGGTAAAGACGATGCCCTTCGCGATCAGCGTCTCGACGTGCTGGGTTGCGGCGCAGCCGGATGCGGACATCATGCGTCTCGCGCTACGGACGCGACTGATGGAACGACACGTCGATCCGCGACTGCGTCTTGCAGCGGTACATCACGCCGCGCCCCGTTTCGTCGGTCACGCCTTCGTATGGCCCGTTGCACCCCGTGACCTTGTACGGCGCGAACGGGATGCGCTTGCCGTCGGTCGGCCGGACCAGCACCGGAATCCGCCCTGTCGGGCCATCGCCGATCATGCGGACGAGCATCATGCGCGACGCATCGATCGGCGCGGCGGAACGCATGTAGATCGTGCGCCCCTGCGCGTCGGTCGCGCCTTCGACTTCGAGTTCCCGGCTGTCCTGGGCGGCGCTCGTATAAAGCGCGAATGCATAGCGCGTGTTCGGCAGCGCCTGTTTCGTCGCGGGATCGTACAGCACGAAATAGCAGCCGTTGACGCCCCTTCCGGCCGTCGCCTGCCCGTCGACCGGTGTGGGATGGCACGTGTAGGACGAACCGTTGCCGACGTCCGCCTGCGGCGCCTGCTGCCCGGTGCCTGCGCATCCGCCGGCCAGCGCAGCCATCAGCGTCACGCATGCGGCGCGCACGCGCGCGGCCTGATCGACTCCGATTTTCATTGGAAGGGATTCCGTTCCCGATTGTTGCAGACGCCGGGCATGCCGCGCGCGATGCGCAGGTTCGCCGCCCTCGGCCTCCGGCAGGATACGGACATCGCGGTACGCTGTAAATCGTTGCGCCCGCAATCGCCGCTGCCACATCACTGCCACACCGCTACCCGCCGCTCGCGACGCGCGCGATCGTCTGCCGCAGCCAGATGTGTGCGGCGTCGCCATGCCGGCGCTCATGCCAGTGCTGCGCGAATTCGAACGAATCGATCGGGAACGGCGGGTCGAACACGCGCAGGCGTGCGTCGTCGCGCACGCGGTCGAGGTTGCGGCGTGCGACCGTCAGCACGAGATCGGTACCCGCGATCAGGTCGTTCGCGACACTCCAGAACGGCAGGATCACCGCGATGTGCCGCTCGTGCCGCAGCCGCGCGAGCGCCCGATCGACCTCGTTGTCGATCCCGTCGCGCATCGCGACGAGCGCGTGCGGCCGCGCGAGCCACGCGTCGAGCGCGAGTTCGCCGCGGCGCGGCAGGCGGCTCGCGTCGGCCACGCATGCGAACGACTCCACGAACAGCGGCTGGGCATGCAGGTCGCGCTGCAATGCGGGCAGCACGCCGAGCGCGAGATCGACCTCGCCGTCCATCAACTGCATGCGCATCGCCTCGCGCGTGCCCTGCGACACGATCAGCTCGATGCCCGGCGCGTCGGCGCGCAACGTCTTCACGAGCGCGGGCAGCACGATCCGCGCACCGTAGTCGGACATCGCGATGCGAAAGACGCGCGTGGCCGCGGACGGATCGAACGCCGGCGGCTCGATCAGCGCGCCGAGCCGCCCGAGGACGTCGTTCAGCGGCTCGACCAGTTCGTTCGCGCGCGCGGTCAGCTCGAGCCGGCCCGCGCGCCGCACCAGCAGCGGATCGCCGAAGATCTCGCGCAGCCGCGCGAGCGCGTGGCTCACGGCCGGCTGGCTCCGGTGCAGCCGGAGCGCCGTGCGCGAGATGTGACGTTCGCTCAGCAGCACATGCAGCGTGACGAGCAGGCTCAGGTCGATACGGGCGAGATTATTCATTGCACGAATACATGACATCCGAAAGACGAATTTCCATTCACCATCTTAATGGACGACACTCTTTTCGACATCCTTTCAAGACCGACCAAGATGACGACTTCGCTTTCCTTCGCCACGCTCCCGCTCGCCGTCGCGGCTTTCGTCGCCGGCGCGCTCGTGCCGCTGCAGGGCGGCAGCAACGCCGCGCTCGGGCGTGCGCTCGGCCACCCGCTGTGGGCGAGCGTCGCGTCGCTGACGGTCAGCCTGCTCGCGGTGCTGCCGGTGCTGCTGGCGACGCGTGCGCACGCACCGCTCGTCGGCGACGCGCTGCAGCGCCCACTGTGGATGTGGCTCGGCGGCCTCGCGGGCGTGATCTACATCACGCTCGCGCTGATCCTGACGCCGCGGCTCGGCGCGACGACCTTCATCGTCTGCGTCGTCGCCGGGCAGATGCTCGCATCGCTGCTGATCGACCACTACGGGCTGATGGGGCTCGCGCAGCGGCTGGCGACGCCCGGCCGCATCGCGGGCGTCGCGCTGATCTTCGCGGGGATGATCGTCGTGCAATGGCAAACGCCCGCGCCGGTTGCGGCAGGCAACGCGGCGGCCGCGCGGCCCGAGCCGCAGCGTTGACCGCGAAGGTCACGGGCCCGCGGCGGCCGGCCGTGCGTCAGCCCGCGAGCTTCTTCAGCGCGTCGAGCACCGCGTCGCCCTTGAACGGCTTCACGATCCAGCCCTTCACGCCGGCCGCCTTGCCGCGCTCCTTCATCGCCGGGCTGCTTTCGGTCGTCAGCATCACGACGTTGACCGCCGTGTTCGCCAGTTCGCCGCGGATCTTCTCGACCATCGTCAGGCCATCCATGTTCGGCATGTTCACGTCGCTGATCACGAGGCGCACGCCGGGCGTCGCCTTGAGCTTCGCGAGCCCGTCCTTGCCGTCGACGGCCGTCGCGACGTCGAGCCCGTGATTGCGCAGGAAACCCGCGACCTCGTCGCGCACCGTGCCCGAATCGTCGACCACCAGAATCTTTGCCATGTCGTATTCCTCCTTCGTCGTTGCTGACTTCAAAACAGTTCGAGTTCACCCGACTCGACCATCGGTCCGACGTCCTGCACCGATTCGCGGAAATCCTCCGGCGACCAGCTGAGGCTGAACACGAAGCGCTGGTCGAGACAGACGGCGCGCCCCGATCGCGGATCGGTCATCCGGTACTTGAAACAAAGCTGCGGACAGTCGCCGCCGAACGAGATGAACTTCTGCTTGTGGTTGACGACGAGCGGCACCTGCACCGGATGGCGCGCCAGTGCCTCGGCGTCGCCGAGATAGCGGTTCTTGAACGCGCCCCACACGAGGTTCGTCAGTTCGCCGAGCACGCTGTTCACGTCGCGGAAATCCGGCGCGCGACCCTCGCCGCGCGTGCCGCCGATCATGTCGAGCAGCGGCTGCTCGCTCGTCTGCAGCAGCATGTAGCCGCGGCACCACGCGCTTTCGAGCGCGATCAGGCTGAACACCTCGCCGAAGATGATCTGGTCGCGGACGATGCACGGCGTTTCGTGCTCGATCGCCATGCCCGGGAACAGGCTGTCGATGCGCGCCTCGGTGATCTCCGAGATGCCGCGCACGAGCGCGTTCGGATAATCGCGGCCGAACAGGTATTCGTCGATCGCGCGCTCGAGCGGCGTCATGTCGTCCGCGACGTAGGCCGCGCAGGCCACGCGCGCGAGCGCATCGGGCAGTCCGTCGCGCGACGCGAGCGATTCGCGGCGCAGGATGATCGGCAGTTCGGGCCGCAGCGCATCGATCTGCGTGGCGATGATCGCGCTCTCGGCCGGCGAACCGCCGTAATCCTCGGCCAGCAGGATCGCGCCGAGGTCGATGTTCGAGCGCAGCACCTTCAGCAGCCGGCTGCGCCGCACGGTCAGGCCGACCAGGTTGTGCTCGTCGCAGAAGCACTTGATCGCGTCGGCGTGCGCGCGGCTGTCGTCGAGCACGAGCACCTTGCTGACGGGTTGGTCTTGGGTCATCTCGCGGATTCCTCGTGGTCGGTCAGAACAGTTCGAGCTCGCCGCCGGTATCCACCGCCGCCGTTTCCGGCACCTGGAAATCGACCGGCGCGTTCGCGCACACGCACAGCGTCGCGCCGACCCGCACGTCGCCGTCGAGCGTGAGGTCGTACGCGGCCACGTAATCGGGTGCGAGCACGGGCAGATAGTCGATGCTCGCGCCGCTCAGCAAATACGGCGTCGACATCCCTAGATCGGGGAATGGCGCGGTCAGCGCCTGGTTGATCGCGCCGCAGCACAGGTTCGCGACTTCCATGAACGCTTCGGGCAGCGGCCGCTGGCTGCCCGTGCCCGCCGTCGTGCCGGCGAAATGGCGTCGTGTCGCGTCGTCGTCGCTGAAGCGCAGCGCGAGCAGCAGGCGGAAATGCAGGGCCGAGATCGTCAGTACCGCGACATGCTCGGGCACCTTCGGCGCCGACCGCGACCTCGCATGCACGCGATCGTGCCCGTCGTGTTCGTCGAGCTCGTGGCCGGCGGCCGGCCGGATGTCGCACGCGCCGCCGGACGCGAGCCGCGTGCGCGCCGCGTCGAAAAAGATCCGTTCGAAACCGGCCCTGGCCTGCGCGCTGATCACGCCGCCTCCCCTTCGATGCGCGCGTGCAGCTGCCCCGCCAGCGTCTCGACGGTCGCGAGCGCGGCCGTGATCATCTTGCCGCCGGCCTGGATGTCCTGGAACGTCGCGGCCGTCACGAGATCGTTGCGGTTCAGGCTGTCGCGATAACTGTTCGACAGTTGCTGCGAACGCGCGGCCAGCCCGCGCACCTCGCTCGCGACGATCGAGAAGCCGCGTCCGGCCGAGCCCGCGCGCGCGGCCTCGATCGACGCGTTCAGCGACACGATCGACACGTGCGCGACGATCGCCGACAGCTCCTGGTTCTTCGCGCGCATGTCGTGGTTCTGCGTGGTCAGCGAGATCATCTGCTCGTGCCAGCGCTCGAACGTGCCGGCGAGCCCGCGCAGGCGCGCGGCTTCGTCGGCGATCTTCATCGCATGCTGCGCGAGCGCCGCGCGCTCGGCAAACAGCGCCTGCCGCGCATCACGCTGCGCGCCGGCCACCGACGCCTCGCGCGCCAGCGCTTCCTCGAGCTGCGCCTCGCGTTGCGCCCAGGCGTCGGCTGCCGCCGCGTGCGCGGACACCGCGGCTTGCGCACGCGCTTCGGCCGCATCGAGCGCGCCGCGCAACGTGTCCGCGTCATGTTCCATCGCCGCGACGAGCCGCCCGCGCATCACGCGAAACACGATCGCCGCGGTCACCGCGACGACCGCACCGCCCGCCAGCGCGACGGCCGCCTGAATCATCCACGCCTGCACGATCACGTCGTCACTCCGCCGCGCCGATATCCGCGATGCGCGCCCGCTGCTCGTGCGGCGCGTCGTGCGCGGCGCCGTCGGCCGCGAAGCGCGCCGGCAGCGACACGATCGTCTCGAACGCGCGGTACGGCGCACCGGCGCGATCGTCGGTGAAGCGCAGCGCGATATTGCCGCCGTCGCGCTTCAGGAAGTTGCGCACCGCGTCCATGCCGACGCCGCGCCCCGACACCTCGGTCACCGTCTGCGCGGTCGAGAAGCCCGGCCGGAAGATCAGCTCGGCGACATCCTCGTCGGACAGCGCCGCTTCGTTGCCGGCCTCGATCCAGCCGCGCTCGCGCGCGATGCCGCGGATCCGGTCGAGCGCAAGGCCGCGGCCGTCGTCGCCGAGCACGAACCACAGCTCGCCGCCGCCCACGCCGACCGCGATGTCGATCGTGCCGGACGCCGGCTTGCCGGCCGCGCGCCGCTCCTCCGACGATTCGATGCCGTGATCGATCGCGTTGCGCAGCAGGTGCATGAACACGTTCTTCAGCGTCGCGGCGATCTCGCTGCGCACGCGCTGGCCGTGGCTGTCGACATGCACGACGGGCGCCGGCTTGCCGAGTTCGGCCGCGAGCGACGGCAGCGACTCGATCACGCCGCCGAGCGCGTCGCCGATGCCCTGCGTGCCGAGCTGGCTCAGCATGCGGCGCACGGCATCGCGTGCCGCGTGCCAGTCGGCCACGTTCGCCGGATCGGCGCCGTCGAGCACGCGCAGGCTTTCGCTGATGTGCGCGCGTTCGACCATCAGGAACTCGGCGCCGCCCTGCGCCGGCTCACCGCTGCGGCCGAGCGTGACCGCGTTGATCGTCGCGTAGTGTTCGACGGCATCGCGCACGCGCGCGAGGTCGTCCATCAGCGCGTCGCGGTTCCACTCGGGGCCGCCGTCCGCGCGGCGCAGCGATTCGTACGCCTGCTCGGCCTCGTGAACGATGTTCGTCAGGTGCTGCAGGCTGTACGTGCGCGCGTTGCCCTTGATCGTGTGCATGTTGCGGAACAGCGCGGCGACGATCGAATGATCGGCGCGCTCGTGCTGGCGGATCATCCGCTCGTTCTCGCTCAGGAAGCCCTTCGCGCTGTGCACGAAGTCGTGGAACTTGTCCTGGCTGATCGACAGGATCTCGCCGATCATCTCGAGGCGGCGCTGCTGCTCGCCCGCCTGCGCGGTCAACTCGCGGATCTCGGTCACGTCGCGCACGCACAGCATCAGCCGCACGACCGTGTCGGTCTCGTCGGTGATCGCCGACCAGCTCAGGTCGAGCCACTTCTCGCGGCCGTCCGGCATGCGCTTCGCGACTTCGTTGACGAGCAGGTGTTCGTTGAACTCGAAGTTCATGCTGTCCTCGCCGAGGCACGCATGCACGGCCGCATCGACCTGCGAACGCGCGTCGGCGCCGATCGCCGAATCGTCGAACACGAGCGCCATCAGGTCGCGCCCGGCGATGTCGTTCGTCTCGAAGATGGTTTCGAGGTACGCCGAATATTCCGCATGCACGACGCCGCCTTCGACGACGGTCAGGATCCCCTGCTGCATGTTCTGCAGCATCGCCTGGATGTCGGCCGTCTTCTGCTTGAGTTGCGCGGCGTTCTCCTGGATCTTCTCGATCATCCCGTTGAACGCGACGATCGAATGGCCGATCTCGTCCATCCGGCCCACCGGCACGCGGCGCGTGAAATCCTGGCTCGTCGCGATCTCGCTCATCGCCGTCTGCATCCCGATCAGCGGGCGCGTGATCTGGCGATACAGCACGAAGCCGAGCGCGGTCAGCAGCACGATCACCGTGCCGGCGACGCCCGCGATCGCGGTCGCCGTCGTCGCGAGCATCCCGTTCAGCGCGCTGATCGCGTCGTCCTTCTGGCGGTTCTTCTCGACGCGCAGCGTGCCGACGATGCTCTCGAGTTCGTCGCGATACTGCGCGACGTTCGCGAACAGGTAGGCCTGCGCCATCTCGGCCTTGCCGTCCGCCTTCATCTTCACGGTGTCGTCGATCGCCGCGAAATAGTTCGCGGCGCTGTCCTTCGCCTGCGCGACGAGGCCCTCCTGCGCATGGCCGACCGCCGATTTCGCCTGCACGTCGAGTGCGGCGCGCAGCGCGGCCTGCTTGGCCTTCAGCTCGTCGCGCGCCTGCGCGGCCGTGTTCGCGTCGGGCGCGTAGACGAGCGTCATCGTCGCGATCTGGATGTTCTTCACGTCGGCGACGAGATCGGCCGACGCGAGCGCGCTCGGCACGATGCCCTGGGTGACCTGACGCACCTCGGACGCGCTCTTGCGTGTCTGGTACACGGCATAGATGCCGATCGCGGACAGCGCGAAGAACGTCAGGACGACTAGCAGCGTAATGCGATGACGGATGGTCATGAGTCCAGCTCCCCGCAGCGATCCGGCTTCGATCGCCCTTTGGTCTATTGAAAGAATGTGAGCGCCGAATTATCGGGGATGGTGTATGACTGTCCGATGACCGTAAATCAATCGTTCATTGAGGAAATTGCAATGAATAATTGCGGCGGAAAAAGCCTAAAGTTTTTTCCGGATTGGCCGTTAACTTCGCGCCGCCAATGCAGGTATGGCTGCATGATTTGCCGAATTTTTGAAGTGGCGGATATTCATTGTTTTATTCATGATCCGCAAAATCGATTTTATTGAATGCCGGTAAAACGTTTGCGTATTATTTACGAGCCTGTTTGTTTTGGCAGCTCTTGCGATCGAAGCCGCGTTCGCGCCGCAGGTTCGTGAATGTCGAACCGGAATGATCGGCCGTTCAATGTTCGCACGGCCCGGCAAGCCAGTCTTCGAATTGCAGTCGCGGTACCCGCTCGAATTCGCGAACGTTGTGCGTGACGAGCACCAGATGCCGGGCGCGTGCCTGCCCGGCTATCAAGGCATCGTATGGACCGATCGGGGTACCGGCCGCCATCAGGTGCGCACGAATCTCGCCGGCATGCTGAGCATCCTCGACATCGAAGGACACGACCTCGAACTGAAGCGCCTCGACACGCGCGACATTCGCAGCCGCTCGCTGGCTCTTGTACGCGCCGAAATAGAGTTGGTGCGCGACGATCGCCGGCATCCCGAAATCAGCCGGCTGGTACGAACGCAGGCGGCCCAGCACGGCCGGCTCGCCTTTGAGAACGGCAATCACCGCGTGGGTATCCAGCAGGAATTTCATTCGAACACATCCAGACTCGTGCGCTCCTGCGCGAACGGCTGCGTTGCCGCGGCCGCCTCGAAGTCCGCATCGACCGGGCCGATCAGCGGCGTCAGCCATGCCCAGTCATGCGGCACCGGTTCGAGCACGACCGACGCGCCGTGGCGCCGAATCCGAACCTCGGCCGTGTCGAAACGGAAATCCCTCGGCAGCCGGACGGCCTGCGAGCCGCCATGCTTGAAGATTTTGGCAGTGCCCATCGCCATACCCCCGCGTATCTACAGAATGTATCTATTCCATCTGTGCGTGAGTACGACGAGCCATCCGATCGGCCTGTTTCCGGTCCGTTATCGGGCACGATTTCCCGCTACGGCCCGTACCGGATGCCGCACTGCCGACGATCCGCCGGCAACACAAACCTCGGCCCGATTCATTCCCAACAGGAAACAATCAATCGCCATCCCGGTGATTCCCTCACCGCGCCGGCCGCTCTAGACTGTCGCATCGTTCCCCTTTCCGGACTCACGCGATGACCGACGTCCTGCCGCTGACCACCGACCCCGATTCGGGCCTCCAGTACCGGCTGCGCCCGGCTGCCGGCCGCCCCGCCGCGCGCCTGTTGCTGCTGCACGGCGTCGGCGGCAACGAAACCAACCTGCTGAACGTGGCCAGCGTGATCGATCCGCGCATCGAAATCGCGTTCCTGCGCGGGCCGCTGACGTTCGGCCCCAATCAGCACGCGTGGTTTCCGGTGCGCTTCGGCCCGAATGGCCCCGAAATCGATGCGGCCCGCGCCGACGCCAGCCGTATGCAACTGATCACGCTGTTGCGCGCCTTCCGTGCGCGGGATGGCGCGGATGCCGCGTTGCCGACCGTGATCGCCGGCTTCAGCCAGGGCGGCATCATGAGCGCCGGCGTCGCGCTGACTTCGCCGAACGACGTCAGCGCGTTCGCCGTGCTGTGCGGGCGCATCCTGCCGGAAATCGATCCGCTGATCGCGCCACGCGATGCGCTTCGCCCGCTCCATGCGTTGATCGTCCACGGCCGCTTCGACGACAAGCTGCCGGTCGCCTGGGCCGACACGGCCGATGCGAAACTCACGGCGCTCGGCGTCGCGCACGATACGCGGCTGTACGCGGCCGGCCACGAACTGACGGCGGAAATGGCGGGCGACTTCGGCCGCTGGGTCGGCGAGCGCACCGGGTTGAACTGACCGCACCGGGGACGCCGGCCCGAGCACGGACCGGCGTTCCCGGCGGATGCCGTCACGCGTTCCGCGCGGGATCCGCAACGACGTGCGCGGCTGTGGGCGCGGCAACCGCCTGCTCGCGCAAGGCACCGCGCTTCGTCAGCTTCCAGCCGACCACCAGCGCAAGCACCACGACCGGAATCGTCGCGATCGTCCACGTGCCGCCCGGATAGTCGAACGCCATCAGCACCAGCACGGCGACGAGGAACGCGAGCGTGAGCCACGACGTGAACGGCGCGCCGGGCATCCGGAACGACACGGCCTTCATCTCGCCGCGATTGACCGCGCGGCGGAACAGGATCTGGCACATCACGATGAAACCCCACGTCGTGATGATCCCGAGCGACGCCATGTTCAGCACGATCTCGAACGCCTGCGCCGGGACGATGTAGTTCAGCGGCACGCCGATCGCATTGATCGCGACCGTGATCAGGATCCCGCCGTACGGCACGCCGCGCGCGTTCATCCGCGACACGAAACGCGGCGCCGAGCCGCCCATCGCGAGCGAGCGCAGCACGCGCCCGGTCGAATAGAGGCCGGAGTTCAGGCTCGACAGCGCAGCCGTCAGCACCACCACGTTCATCACCGTGCCGACGTACGGCACGCCGAGCTTGCTGAAGAACGTGACGAACGGGCTTTCGTGCGAGCTGTACGCGGTCCACGGCAGCAGCATCGTCAGCAGCACGACCGAGCCGACGTAGAACAGCGCAATGCGCCACATCACGCTGTTGATGGCCTTCGGCAGCACCTTGCGCGCATCGGCGGTCTCGCCCGCCGCGACGCCGACGAGCTCGATGCTCGCGTACGCGAACACGACGCCCTGCACGATCAGCACGGCCGGCAGGATGCCGTGCGGAAAGATCCCGCCATGGTCGGCGACCAGGTGAAGCCCCGTCGCCTGGCCGGCGACCGGATGGCCGCTCGCGAGGAACACGGCGCCGACCGCGAGAAACACCGCGAGCGTGCCGACCTTGACGAGCGAGAACCAGAATTCCATCTCGCCGAACACCTTCACGCCGATCATGTTCATCACCGACACGATCCCGAGCGCGCCGAGCGCGAACACCCATTGCGGCACGTCGGTGAATACGGCCCAGTACTTCATGTAGATCGCGACCGCGGTGATGTCGACGATGCCGGTCGTCGCCCAGTTCAGGTAGTACATCCAGCCCGCGACGAACGAGGCGCGCTCGCCCATGAATTCGCGCGCATACGACACGAAGCTGCCGCTGGTCGGCCGGTGCATCACGAGCTCGCCGAGCGCGCGCATGATCAGGAACGCGAACACGCCGCACACGAGATACACGAGCGCCAGCGCCGGCCCCGCGCTTTGCAGGCGCCCGCCCGCGCCGAGAAAAAGGCCCGTGCCGATCGCGCCGCCCATTGCGATCATCTGCACGTGCCGCGGCTTCAACTGCTTCGCATAGCCGGCTTCGTGCGACGCGAACATCGCATCGGGATCGGCATGGCGGGAATCCGCGCCGCCGGCCGCATCGGCCGGGCGCTCGCTGGTGTGTTTCATCGAGAGTCTCCGTTGTTTCTTGGTGTGTCGCGCCCCGCTCAGGGGCGCTTTCGGTACGGCCGTGCGCCGGCCGGCGTCAAAGCACGCGCGGCCGGATCAGGGCTTCGGGTTGCAGCGCCTCGTCGAGTTGCGCGGGGGTCATCAGCGCGTGTTCCAGCACGACCTCGCGGATCGATTTGCCGGTGGCGTGCGCTTCGGCGGCGACGGCCGTCGCACGCTTGTAGCCGATGTACGGGTTCAGCGCGGTAGCGAGCGCAACCGAGCGCTCCATCGTTTCGCGCAGCCGCTCGGGATTCGCGGTGATCCCGCTCACGCAGCGCTCCGCCAGCGTCGTGCATGCGGCCGTCAGATGGCTGAAGCTGCGGAACAGCGCGCTCGCGATCACCGGCTCGAACGCGTTGAGCTGAAGCTGTCCGGCCTCGGCCGCGAAGGTCACGGTCAGATCGTTGCCGAACACCTCGAACGCGACCTGGTTGACGACTTCCGGGATCACCGGATTCACCTTGCCGGGCATGATCGACGAGCCGGCCTGAACCGGCGGCAGGTTGATCTCGCCGAAGCCGGCGCGCGGGCCGCTCGACAGCAGCCGCAGGTCGTTGCAGATCTTCGACAGCTTGACGGCGATCCGCTTGAGCACGCCCGACACCTGCACGAACGCGCCGCAATCCTGCGTCGCCTCGATCAGGTTCGGCGCGGTGCTCAGGTCGAGCCCGGTGATGCGCCGCAGCGCGGCCAGCGCCTTCTCCGCATACTGCGGATGCGCGGTGATCCCCGTGCCGATCGCGGTCGCACCGAGATTGATCTCGCGAATCAGCCAGCCGGCTTCCTGCAGCCGCGCGATGTCTTCCGTCAGCATCACAGCGTAGGTCGAGAATTCCTGGCCGAGCGTCATCGGCACCGCGTCCTGCAACTGCGTGCGGCCGAGCTTCAGCAGCCCGGCGAACGCGTCGGCGCGCTCGGCGAACGCATCGCGCAGCCGCGCCATCGCCTCGAGCAGGTGCTCGACCGCGAAGCACGTCGCGACACGGATCGCGGTCGGATAGACGTCGTTGGTGCTCTGCGCGAGATTGACGTGCTCGTTCGGGTGCAGGTATTCGTACTGCCCGCGCGCGTGCCCCATGATTTCGAGCGCGCGGTTGCAGATCACCTCGTTCGCATTCATGTTGGTCGACGTGCCGGCGCCGCCCTGGATGACGTCGACGACGAACTGGTCGTGCAGGCGCCCTTCGCGAATCTCGACGCACGCGGCGGCGATCGCATCGCGATACGGCCGCGGCAGCAGCCCGAGCTCGCAGTTGGCGTCGGCCGCCGCTTCCTTCACGGCCGCGAGCGCCAGCACGAGGTACGGCAGCGAAGCAATGGTGCGGCCCGTGATGTCGAAATTCTCTTTCGCGCGCAGCGTATGGACACCGTAATAGGCGTCAGCCGGGATACTTCGTTTACCTAAAAGATCCGCTTCGACGCGGAAGCCGCTTTCTGTCATCGTGCCCTCCTGAGTGTCTCGTGCCGCCCGTCGTCCGCCGCTTCCCGACGCGACGGGTTCGCATTCTATGCCTTTGCAAAAACAAGCTCGCTTCTGTATTATCGAAAGCGGTTTTGCGTGGGACGCAACAGCGAGAAGCGAATGAAAAAAGGCGCGAGAGAAACCGGCATCGATCACCTGGGCGCGATGCGTGCGTTCGTTAGAGTGGTCGAAACGGGGAGTTTTTCGGCGGTCGCGAAGGAGATGCACGTGTCGACGTCGACCGTCGCGCGCAAGGTGACGGCGATCGAGGACGCACTCGGCGTCGCGCTGCTGCATCGTTCGACGCACAGCGTGACGCTCACCGAGGCCGGCCATATCTACCTGGAACGCGCGGTCACGCTGATCGCCGATCTCGACGACACGCTGCGCGTCGTCGCCGAACTGAATGCGCAGCCGAGCGGCCCGCTGAAGCTCACCGCGCCGGTCGCGTTCGGCCGCCGCCATCTCGCGCCGCTGGTCGCGCCGTTTCTCGCGCGCTATCCGACCATCCAGCTCGACGTACGGCTCACCGACAACCACAACGACCTCGTGGCCGGCGGCTACGATCTCGACATTCACGAAGGCGAGAATTACCTGGACAACCTGGTCGTCCACCGGCTGTCGCGCAACGACAGCATCCTGTGCGCGACACCCGGCTATCTCGACCGCTGCGGCCGCCCGGCGTCACCGGACGACCTGAAGCACCACAACTGCCTGCGTTACGTGCATCCGGAAGGCGATCCGCGCTGGGATTTCGTGAACGGCAACGCACGGCACAGCGTGCTGCCGGCCGGCAATCTCGTCACCGATCATTCCGAGTTGCTGCTCGAAGCGACCTGCGCGGGGCTCGGCATCGCGGAGTTCGAGATCTGGCTGGTGCGCGACCTGCTCGCGAGCGGCCGGCTCGAAGCCGTGCTGCCGCGCTACCGGCTGCAGAACCGGCTGACCGGCGAATACATCTACATCGCGTATCTGGCGAACCGGCGCAGCTCGGCGAAGCTGCGCGTGCTGAAGGACTTTCTCGCGGAACACCTCGCGCAGATCGGCGAGCTGTCCGAGCGGGAACTCGCGAAGATCCGCGGCGCACGCGCGTAGCGCGCGGCCCGGATCGCCGGCCTCACGCCGGTGCGGCGACGGCGCTCAGACCGCCTGCAATTCGAACGGGAACGTGGCGTGCCCGAACTCGACGCCCTGCGTGTTGAGCATCCGCGGCCGATGGAAGCCGGCCAGTTGCGCGCGCTGCGCGTCCGTGCCGATCCGCAGCCGCTCGAGGATTTCGCTGACGACCATGTAGAGCACGTCGAGATTGCCGTCCTCGATCTTCACCGAGATGCCGAGCGCGCCATCGGCGCCGAGCTGCCGCGTGCGTTCCGAGGCGCGCACGCCGATCCCGTAGCACGCATCGGCGCCGAGCTTGCCGACCACCTGCCCGTCGAACGCGTTCATCAACACCGTGCAATAGCGCCCGTCGCCCGCGACGAGTTCCGGATAGGCCGTCATCGCACGATGGATACGCGCCAGCGCGCGGACCCGGTCGGTGAGCGCGCCGCCGCCCGCTTCCACCGCGTCCGCACCGTCGGCCAGCGACGCGTAAAGACGCGCGAGGCGATCCAGCGGGAACGCCGGCGTCGGCAGGTTGCACCCGTCGATGCCCCAGTCGACCTCGTCGTTGCGCAATCCGCATGCATCGGCCACCCCATGCTTCACGCGCACCTGCATCGGATGGTCGGGCAGATGGTAGTCGGCGATCGGCGCGCCGATCGCCCGCGCGCCCGCCAGCATCCCGACATGCTTGCCCGAACAGTTGCTGCACACGCCGGTCGGCGTGTAGTCGCGCTTGATCCACGATCGGTACACCGCCTCGGACAGCGGCGGATGGCCGCCGCAACGCAGGTCCGATTCGTGCGCGGCCACCTTCGCGAGCATCGCCCGCGTCCGTTCGATGTGACGCTCCTCGCTGCTGTGCGACGCGCACATCAGCGCGATGTCCGCATCGTCGAAACCGAAGCGCTCCGGCGCGCCCGTCTCGATCACCGACAGCGCCTGCGCCGGCTTGGCGGCCGACCGCGCCAGCGTCATCCGGAACGGATCGCCGAATCGGGCCAGCAGCCTGCCGCGTGCATCGACCACCGCCACATGGGCGACGTGCGTGTTCTCGATCGCGTTGCCGCGGTATGTGACAACCGCTGCGCGTGGGGTCTCCATCGTGTCTTGTCTCCTTGCTCGGGGCCTGATTGCCGGGGCCCGTCCAACCGGTACGGCAGTGTAGCGAGTCGCTGCCGCCGCGCGCCGTCCCGACGATGGAAAGCGGTGTTGCACGCGACGCAAAGGTGATCGCGCCCCCACGAAAGCCTGACCGGATACGTACAACAACCCTTCGATCGTTTACATATTTGATGCCAATCCGTACAATTGCGACCGCAAACGCGAATCATACGCATTTACATTGACGTCTTCCGATGTTTCGGCCCGTGCGGCCCACATCGAGAAAACGCACCCGATCACCGAACCTTCCGCTGCTTCCCGATATGCCCGCCCAGTTCAAGACGAGGCCTCGTGCCCTCGTGTCGGCGCTGACCTGCTCCGTTTTCCTGACACCGCTGCTCGCTTCCGCCGCAACCGCACCCGCTACCGCTCCGGCCCCTGCCGCCGACCGGCCCGCGCCGGCCGCCGACGCACCGGCGACGCTGCCGACGATCGCGGTCCAGTCGTCCGCGCTGTCGGACATGCAGGTGAAGCGCTCGCCGTCGTACAAGTTCACCGCGCCGCTGCTCGATACGCCGCGCTCGGTCACGGTGATCCCCGAGCAGCTGATCAAGGAAAAGAACGTCACGTCGTTCGCGGACGCACTGCGCTCGGTGCCCGGCATCACGTTCCTCGGCGGAGACGCGGCCGCGAACCCGTCGGCCGACCGCCCGGTGATCCGCGGCTTCGAATCGCGCAACTCGATCTTCGTCGACGGGATGCGCGACTCCGGGCTGCAGAACCGCGAGACGTTCGCGGTCGAGCAGATCAGCGTGATCAAGGGCCCCGATTCGGTCTATGCGGGCCGCGGCTCGGTGGGCGGCAGCGTCGACATCGTCACGAAGACGCCGAAGAACGACAATTTCGTCAACAGCAGCATCGGCTTCGGCACCGACGGCTACAAGCGCGCGACAGTCGACGCGAACCGCAAGATCAACGACACGACGGCCGTGCGGCTGAACGTGATGGGTCACGACGCGAACCAGGCCGGCCGCAACGACGTGTACAACAAGCGCTGGGGCGTCGCGCCATCGATCGTGTTCGGGCTGAACACGCCGACCACGGTCACGGTCAGCTACTACCACATGAACGCGTACGACATGCCGGACTTCAGCGTGCCGTTCCGCGCGTCGGGCGGCACGCCGGTGCCGACCGACCGCGGTCAGTTCTTCGGGCTGAACACGCGCGATTACCGCTACGGGCAGACCGACACCGGCGAAGTACGCGTCGAGCACAAGCTCAACGACGACTGGAAACTGAAGAACACGACGATGTTCGGGCGCACGACGCTCGATTACGTGGCGACGAATCCGCAGATCTCGACCCGGTATCCGGACCGGCTCGGCATGCAGGCCAAGAGCGGCAAGTACGCGACGAACGGCATCGCGAACCAGACCGAGATCACCGGCCGCGTCAACCTGTTCGGCATGCAGCATACGATGACCGCCGGCGTGGAATTCAGCCAGGAGCAGAACCGCTACGAGGGCTACCTCGTCACGGATGCATCGGGCACGAACCTGCGCACCGGCGATATTTGCGTCACGTCGCCCGCGTTCTGCGCGCCGATTTCCGGCGGCTGGAACCCGAACATGCCGTGGACCGGCAACATCGTGCTGAACGGCGACAAGGGTTTCCCCGGCGCGACCACCAACACGCGCACGACCACCGCGTCGGCGTACCTGTTCGATACGGTGAAGCTGACCGAGCAGTGGCTGTTCAACGCGGGGCTGCGCTTCGACCGCTACGACCTGACCGCGAAACAGGCCGGCGCCGCCGACCTGTCGAACACGTCGAACCTGTTCAGCTACCAGTTCGGCCTCGTGTACAAGCCGGTGCGCACCGTGAGCCTGTATGCGTCGTACGGCACGTCGTCGAACCCGCCCGGTTCGAACGGCGGCCTCGGCGGCGGCACCGACCAGATCACCGCGAACAACCAGAACCTGTCGCCCGAGCGCACGCGCAACATCGAGGTCGGCGCGAAGTGGGACGTGATCGACCAGCAACTGTCGCTGACGTCCGCGCTGTTCGACACCGAGAAGACCAACGCGCAGGTCAGCGACGGCCTCGGCCACACGATCAACGCGGGCAAGCAGCGCGTGCGCGGCGCCGAGCTGGGTTTCGCCGGCAACGTGACCGACAAGTGGCACGTGTTCGGCGGCTACACGTACCTGAATGCGGTGACGGTCGATGCGGGCCCCGGCAATCCGGGCGGCTCGGGCCTGCCGATGGTGATGGTGCCGAAGCACAGCTTCACGCTGTGGACGAGCTACGACGTGATGCCGAAGCTGACGCTCGGCGCGGGCGCGACGGTGATGAGCAAGACCTATGCATCGGTGTCGCCGACCGTGAAGAAGTGGACGCCCGGCTATGCGCGCTTCGACGCGGCCGCGACGTGGCGCGTGAACAAGACGATGGACGTGCAGCTGAACGTGCAGAACCTGTTCGACAAGAAGTATTACGCGAGCGCGTACCCGATCTACGCGACGTGGGCGCCGGGCCGCTCGGCGATGGTCACGCTCAACTTCTATCAATGACGCCGCAGGCGGGCGGGCGCGATGCGCCCTTCCCCGCCCTGCTCACCGCGGCAGCGAATACGTCGTCACGTTCGTGAAGCGCTTCATCGCTTCCTGCACGCCTTCCTCGTACCCGAGCCCCGAATCCTTCACGCCGCCGAACGGTGTCGGTTCGAGCCGAGAGCCCGGCACGTCGCGCACGTTCATGCTGCCGACTTCCAGCTCGGTGACGAAGCGCGTGATGTGGTCGAAGCGGTTCGTGCACACCGACGACGACAGCGCATGGCCGGTGCCGTTCGACATCCGGATCGCGTCGTCGATGCGCGAAGCGCCGGCGTCGGCCGGACACCCGTTCACGCGAGGTGGTAGCGCAGCCAGAAGGTTTCGCGGCACGCGTTGTCGAACGTCAGCCGCGACGGGCTGATCGGTTGCGCATCGGGATGGTGGAGCACATCGTAGTCGATCCAGCATTCGGCGCACAGCAGATCGGACGGCGCGCGGTCCTGCTCGACCGAGCGGCGCACGATCGCGCCGTTGTCGAAGCGGTATTCGGTTTCGTCGCGCGTGACCTCGACGTCGTCGTCGGTCCAGCGGTCGTGCGACGTGACATGCGACACGATCGACACCGGGCCCGCGAGCCCGTGGATCGCGGCGACGTAGGAAATGAGCTTGTCCATGGCGAGGCGGCGAACTGGCGGAGAGCCGATTCGCGCAACGCATGCTGCGCAAATCGGCCCGAGCGGCGAGTATAGCCGCGCGCCGAAGACCTTGCCGCCGGCGGGGTTTCGCGCGCTACGCGTCCAGCGCGAGCAATGCGAACGTCGCGAGCCAGTGCTCGCCCATGTAGTCGCCGGCCACGTGCGCGAGCGCGCTCGCGAGATGCCGGTCGGCCGCGTCGAGCAGCTTCACGCGCCGCGCATCGCCCTCCGGCAGCGCGCCGGCCAGCGCGCGCTGGCACCACGCGCGGCTCAGGTTCAGCCCGTCGAGGTGCGCGATCTTGCCGTCGCTGCGGTCGCTGACCGTCGCCGGCTCGAACAGCGTCGCCGGCTCGCCGCGCGCGAGATCGGGCAGGAAGCGCGCGAACCAGCCGTCGAATTCGGCGGCCGGCAGCACGCGCCGCATCAGCTCGGCCTCGATCAGCGCGGGCGACAGGAATTCGTCGCCCGACGGCTCCCACGCCTGGCACGCGACGTCGTTCAGGTGCCAGCGTTTCGCGGTATCGACGATCAGCGCCGCGAGCCCGTCGCGCTGCGTGTCGCGCGCGAAGTCGAGCGTGAGCGCCAGCGCGAACGCGGTGTTGAAGTGCGTGCCCACGCGCAGCGGATAGGTCGCCTTCGGCAGGAAGGTCTCGAAGCGCGACACGAACAGGTCGGTGAGCGGCGCGATCGTCTTCGCCCAGCGCGCGGCCTGCGGCAGCGCGCCCTTCAGCGCGAGCCGCTCGAGCTGCGCCGACAGCGCGAGCAGCCACGCCCAGCCGTACGGCCGCTCGAAGCCGCTGTTGTGCGGCAGCGCGAGATACGCGCGCTCGCCGGCGACGTTCGCGTCGGTGAAATGCGCATCGACGGTCGCGACGATGCGCTCGGCCTCCGGCAACGCCGGATAGCGTTCGAGCACGCGCAGCACGAGCCAGTAGCCGTGCACGCACGAATGCCAGTCGTAGCTGCCGTAGAAGATCGGGTGCAGCGCGCGCGGCGCCTGCACGTCGTGCGGGCCTGCGAGCGCATGCGTGAGCTTGTTCGGATATTCGCGGGTCAGGTGCGCGAGCGCGAGCGACGCGAATTTCGACGCGAGTTCGGGGGTGAGTCGGTCGGTCATGAGGGTCTCGTCCATCGAATCAGAAGCGGAATGCGAACGCATACATCAGCAGCGTGTTCACGGCGAGCAGCAGCACGGCGGTCGGCCACTGCGCCTTGATCACGCCGTTCTTGTCCTTCAGTTCGAGCAGTGCCGCCGGCACGATGTTGAAGTTCGCGGCCATCGGCGTCATCAGCGTACCGCAGAAACCGCTCAGCATCCCGATCGCGCCGACGATCGCCGGGTTGCCGTGGAACTGGTGGACGATCAACGGCAGGCCGATGCCGGCCGTCATCACCGGGAACGCGGCGAAGCCGTTGCCCATGATCATCGTGAACAGCGCCATGCCGACCGTGTAGGCCGCCACCACCGCGAACGGCGAATCGATCGGCACCCAGTCCTTCACGAGCCCCGACACCACGCCGCCGACGCCCGCGACCGCGAACAGCGCGCCGAGCGCCGCGAGCATCTGCGGCAGGATCGCGGCCCAGCCGACCGCGTCCATCGTATGACGCGCTTCCTTCAGCGCATGCACGGGCGAATCGCGCAGCATCGCGAGCGCGACGACGAACGCGACGATCGTGCCGAGCACGAGCGAAATCAGCGTCACGCTCTTCGGTTCGACGAACGGCACGAGCTTCAGCGCGAACGTGCCGATCAGCGTGACGACCGGAATCAGCAGCGCGGGCAGGAACAGCCGGTTGCCGAAACGCCGCGCGAGCGTCTCGCGCCGCGCAGCCGCCGCGTCGCCGGCTTCGTCGGACTTGCCGCGCCCGAGCTTGCCGGAGCCGGCGATCACCGCCAGCGCGATCGCGAGGCAGCCCGTCACGAAGTGC
Source organism: Burkholderia sp. Tr-20355 (assembly GCF_017104685.1). Taxonomy (NCBI): domain Bacteria; kingdom Pseudomonadati; phylum Pseudomonadota; class Betaproteobacteria; order Burkholderiales; family Burkholderiaceae; genus Burkholderia; species Burkholderia sp. Tr-20355. Next base: position 48,720 of record NZ_JAAGPK010000044.1, read on the forward strand.
GGCAGCCGCGCGCCGAGCAGGAACGTGACCGCGTAGATCGCCCAGAACGCGAAATTGACGACGCGGCGCGGGTTCGTGCGATCCGTCAGGTTGAAGTACGCGAACGCGGCGAACATCAGCCCCGCGAGCGTGTACAGCGATTCGAGGCCGATCATCGCGCGCCCTCCTGCTTCACCAGGCCGAAGCCGCGCGTCAGCCGGCGGTCGAGCAGCGCGAGGCGCGTGCAATGGATCAGCAGCGCGGCGATCGCGGTCGGGATCGCCCATACCGACAGGTGCAGCGGCTCGATCGCGATGCCGTTCTGCTCGAGAAAGCCCTTGATCAGCAGGATCGACTGGATCGCGATGAAGATGTCCTCGCCGAAGAACACGGCGACGTTGTCGGCGCCCGACGCATGCGCGCGGATCTGCTGGCGCACCGCGTCGGGCAGCTCGCCGTGCCGGTTGACGGCGGCGGCTTCGGCCATCGGCGCGATCAGCGGCCGCACCATCTGCGCATGGCCGCCGAGCGACGTGAGGCCGAGCGCGGCCGTGACCTGGCGCAGCACGAAGTACAGCATCAGCACGCGGCCCGTGGTCGCCGCCTGCACGCGCGAGATCATCTGCCGCGCCTGCTCCTTGAGCCCGTTGCGCTCGAGCAGCGCGATCACCGGCAGCGTCAGCCAGATCAGCCCCATGTAGCGGTTTTCGGTGAACGCCTTGCCGAATGCGCTGACGATGTCGACCAGATTCAGGCCGCCCGCCAGCCCGGTCGCGAGCCCCGCGATCGTGACCACCAGCAGCGCGTTGAAGCGCAGCGCGAAACCGATCACCACGATCGGCACCCCAATCAGCACCAGCATTTCCCCTCCTTGTGTCGGATGCGCGGCACCCAGGCAACGCGCTGCCCGCCCGGTTTCGACCGGGCTCGGACGGCGCAATCTAACACGAGACTTTATCGATAAAAAGTCGACAAATTACAGGTTCGGGTAAACGTTGAAACCGGCGAACACCGTGCACGCACCCTGTGTCGGCGGTATTTCATCGGAGGAATCGGGCGGCCGGCGCGCGTGGCGGAGCCCATGGCCGCCGACTAAACTGGAAAGCATCGGCAACGGACGGGAGAGCCGCCATGATTGACGTATTCCAGACCATCGGCAGCCGCGCGTTCTCCGCTCATCTGGCGAAGGACGGGATGGTGACGCTGATGGAGCAACGCCACGAAGTCGACCGCGTGACGCTCGCGACGGCCTATGCCGCGCTCGTCGAGGAAGCCGGGCAGGAAAGCGACCTGCGCGACGCGACGGTCGAGGGGATGATGCGCGCGCTGATCCAGGGCTACGCGCGCAGCCATTGACGGCGCGGCCGCGCATCGGCTCGTGCGGCCGGCAGCCCGGTGTGGCCGATCCGGCCCGCTACGCGGCCGGCGTGCTCGCGCCCATGCCGAACCACCGGCCCGCGCGCAGTTGCCGGTAGTCGGCTTGCGTGAAGATCCTCAGCAGGTTGGCGAGCGCGCCGTGACTGGCGCGGTCCAGTTCCGTCATGAAGGCTTCGACCTCGTCGCGGCCGGCAAACAGGATGGTGCTGAAATAGCGCGCGCGCTCCGCGTCGGACAGGTTCGTCGCGCTCAGCTGGTACGGATGGTGAAGTGCCGCGAACAGGAAGTAGTAGCGCTCGGCGTCGTCGCGCAGCACGCGCACCGCGTCCGGCTCGACCGGAAAATCGCGGCAGAACGACGCATGTCCGCTCTCGATGAAGATCCGGTACAGCAACCGGCCGGCCCGCTCGATGACGATCGGTGCGTACGGGTCGCGGCTGACGAGTACGGTATCGGGCACGGTCATCAGGCTCTCCTCTTTCTTTTTTGTCGACGCCGGCACGGTAACATGCCGGCTTCCGCACGGCGCGTCGGCACGATCCGTCGCCCCGACATGCACGGCCGGCACCGGGCCGCCGCCCTCGGTCGCCGGAAAACACCGCACCGTCATAGAGGAAAAACACTGAAACGGCGCCATGCGCGAATTTTTCGATTGCCGCCGCTCGCGCCGCATGACAGCATGCGGGCGTCGCCAACCGAAAAGAATTCCGTGCCGTCCGCCCGCCGATGCCGTTCGGCGGCGCCGGACAGGCCATGCTTTCCATGAACCCGGCCCATCTCCAACACTACGAACCGACCGGAGCATTCCGCTTGTGAACATCGGCATCGTCAACGACCTCCCGCTTGCCGTCGAGGCGATGCGCCGCGCGATCGCGCGACGACCCGAGCACCGCGTGCTGTGGGTCGCGACCGACGGCGCGCAGGCCGTCGAACTGTGCGCCGCGCAGCCGCCCGACGTCGTGCTGATGGACCTGATCATGCCGAAGTTCGACGGGATCGAAGCGACGCGGCGGATCATGCGATCCGAACGACCGTGCGCAATCCTGATCGTGACGAGCTGCATCGGCGCGAATGCGTGGCGCGTGTTCGAGGCGATGGGCGCCGGCGCGCTCGACGCGGTCGATACGCCGCGGCTCGGCGCCGGCGCGGCCGGCGACACGACGGCACTCCTGCTCGCGAAGATCGATCAGATCGGCCGGCTGCTCGACGCGCCGGACGGCACGCGCCTCGCCGGTACGGCCGCGCGCGCCG